>CAZGAI010000054.1:0-12860 GCA_964523175.1 uncultured Victivallales bacterium
ATGCACAACCTGTGGCTGTGTTGTTTGTTTTAGTATGTCTCGTTGTTTTTATCTCTTTCAGATTTCTTTCAGGAAGCAGTAGACGAAATAGAAATGTTAGATACGACTGATAATTAATTTAGAAATGAGAATTTATAATTTAGAAAACAAAGAAATTTAATTGTTTGAAAAATATCAATTGCATAATAATATGCGTAGGGGCGAACCTATGTGTTCGCCCTAATGTTGACATTGTATAAAGAATTATTAATGGATAAATATTTACGAAATGAATGATATATGTTAAAAATACAAAATATTTCAAAAAAAATCGGGAAATTTCAAGTAAAAGATATTTCTCTTGAGATTAAAGAGGGGGAATATTTTGTTATATTAGGTAAGTCAGGTGCCGGGAAAAGTGTGTTACTGGAGTTAATAGCCGGACTGCTTATTCCTGATGAGGGTCAGATATTTGTTGATAACGTAGATGTGACTCGAGAAAAAATTCAAAAACGCAATATAGGTCTTGTTTTTCAAAACCAGTCTCTTTTTCCTCATATTTCGGTTAATGACAATATCTTATTTCCACTAAAGGCTGTAAAAAAAAGAAAAGCCAATATTCAGGCTAAGGTATCTGATGTAGCAGAGCAGCTGGGAATATCTCATCTTCTTGACCGAAATCCTTCAACTTTGTCTTTGGGTGAAGGACAGAGAGTAGCCTTAGCAAGAACACTGGTCACTGAGCCTGCCTGCCTTTTACTGGATGAACCTTTATCTTCACTTGACACCCTGACTAAAGCAGAAATAAGAAGGCTTCTTAGAAGTATAAACAGAGAGGGCTTCTCTCAAAAAGACAGCAGTAAGCAGACTATTGTGCATGTTACTCATGATTACGAAGAAGCAATTGCTCTGGCGGATAGAGTTGCTGTATTTGAAGATGGTAAAATAATACAGGTTGGTGAGCCTAACGATATATTCAGTCATCCCAAATCCAGTTTTGTAGCTAAATTTATAGGAATAAAAAACTTTTATAAAGGAAAACTGGTTAAAAGCAATATTGGAGCGGCTAGTTTTTTTATTGATGACGACAAGAATAAAAAAATATTTTATATTTCTACGCTTGGTGAAACCGGAATGGGATGCCTGGTTTTAAGGAGTGAAGATATAACTATTTCAAATTCATACCATGAATCCAGTGCGCGTAATTCATTTGAGGGAATCATAACAGATATTGAGACTGTTAGGCATGGTATTGAGGTTAATGTTGATATTGGCGGTGCTGATATCTCATCTCTAATTACTATAAAATCATTGAAGAAGCTTGATTTATATGTAAATAAAAAAGTATTTGTCAGCTTCAAAGCCAGCGCTGCTAAGTTTATCAGAAATTAGGGGTTTTAAAACCCTCGCTCTTTTTATAAAATATTTTGATTACTGGCCCTTAAAACCTGATGGGCAGGTAATGATTGGTACGCCGAACCAATCTCCTCCAATTCCTGCCAGTAAAGCTACAACGGTGGAATAGCGTAGTGTCTCATAAATACACTGCGTAAATGGCATGTAATGATGCAGATTTTGTTGAGACGCTATGCTTGCGTCTTCTGTGTATTACTCTGTGCGATACACCTTTTTAGACACGCGCCGCGTGTCTCTACAAAGTTTTAGAATCGAAATATAGCTGTTTATTTACACATCGAATTTATAAGACAGCACATTAGATATATTTTTAATTATTTGCATAATGTCTATTTCTTTCTATGTGAATAATTACAAAATTTATTAGTAATAGCTTGAATAATATAAAAGTACTATTAAATTAATAGTTCTATTGATTAATATGATCAGTAGAACGGTAATATAAGTTAAATACCGTAAATAAAATATAGGAACAAAGGTGATTAAAATGGAAAAGAATGAAGCTATACAGCAAATCGAGTCAATAACAGAAGTAATTGAATCAGGTAACAAAATATTTTTCTCTGGAAAGAAGTTAATTGGATGGGGAATTTTGCTTCTTTTAATACCGATAATAGAGTATGTAACACAAGGGATGACATTTGGTTATCAGTATTTGTCTAATCCTGCAGTTAATATAATTGTGCATATTTTTGTATATTATGTAATATTTAATCTGATTATTAAAATATTCTGCAGGAGCAAAACGAAAAAGGTCTTCAAATCTTCTAATACGGTAATGAAAAAAGCTTTGGCAGTTCATACACCGATAATTTATACTATGTTTGCTACTATAGTTGTTCTTTCTTTGATAGGTCAGGGAGTTCTTGTATTTCCAGTAGTATTTCTCTTTTTGGGTATTTTGTTTAACCTGTTTGGGAGATTTACAAATAATACTGTATTGAATATTTCCTGGTCATATATAATCTTAGGATTAGTATACTTGGTTCTTACAACACTGAGTTTAAATTATTTATGGCTCATTTTTATGATATATCTTGGTGTTACTTATATTATAATGGGGATTTCTATAAAAAATACAGAGAGGTAAATGATGGATAGTTTAATACAACTTGATGAAGTTATCCATCAGCCGGTAAGGACTCGTATAATCGCGTATCTGATTAACTGTACTGAATGCGATTATACAACTCTAAAAAAAACGTTGGGACTAACTGATGGACATATGAGTACGCATATGAAAGTTTTAATAGCTAAAGAATATGTGAGCATGACTAAACAGTTTGTTAAAAACAAACCTAAAACAACATATAAAGTAACTGATTTGGGTAAGGAGAACTTTAAAAATTATCTGGATACGCTAAAGAGAATTATTGAAGGGTAATTGGGTGTAAACGTTAAAATTGAGGCAGGTTAAACTGCCTCAATTTTTAATTGTTTAATAATGCGTTTTATTGAGTCTAACCCTACATCCTTGTCCGAATCTATTTCTTCAATACATAAAAATTTAAAACCTTGGACATCATCAGAGGCTTTTATGTTTTCGAAGTTTTTTACTGAGCAGAAAAATATTAGATCAAGAGTGTTGTAAGTTACATCTCCAAAATGGTATTTATTGGGGATAGATGTATAATAGCTTATACTTTCTATATTCAGGTTAAGTTCTTCTTTGACTTCCCGAGTTAAGGCTTCTTCAGCAGTTTCGCTGTCATCTACAAAACCACCTGGAAGGTCAAGTTTACCAGCCATGGGGTCAAACCTTCTAACAGTCATCAGAATTCTACCTGAACTGTCTTTAATAATTCCGGCAACAGCAGCTGCGGTGTTCAGGTAAAAATTAAAATTACATTTATTACATACAAAAAGTTTTTTTGATTTTTGAGCAAAGTCTCTCGCACCGCATTTAGGACAATATCTGAACTTCTTGTTTTGTATCTTTTTTTTAGTGTCCATTAGTGGTGAAGAAGGGTTGTTGATGTTTAATTTGTAATGATAGAAATACTGCTGAAAGATAGAAATAGAGAGAGTATAAATATTCCGAGACCGCAAAGTAAAAATGCTCTTGATGTAACATAATAAAAAGTTGAATTTGAAGGAAGTTTTAACTGATTTATCTCTTTTGAAATGAAAAAAGAAAAAACTGCTGTGTAGAAGACAACAATTATTATAAATGCCGGTATAATAGCAGTGCCGGTAAAATTTAGCTGCCGCATTCCTGTGAAAAATAGAACAGAAGCAGCAATCAAAATAGATATTGAATATTTGTTGATATTTGTTACTTGCTGAATGAAGAGCATTTTGTCTTTGATAGAAAGTTCCCTCTGGGCTTTAATCGAAAAAAATCTGCATGTCAGACAGAACAATAATAAAATAACAGTTCCAATTATAAAATAATGCGGCATAATGATTGTTTAATGTAGGGGCATAAAATATTATGCCCTTACGAGGTTGTTAGTAAAAGGTTTTATGCCCCTATTGTGGGTTGTTTGCCTGTGTTTTGAATTACACTTGTTGCTGCTTTTACTATTCCTGCAATATCTGCTAAATTTGATGGAATAATCAAAGAGTTATTTGTTTTAGCCAGTTTACCGAATTCAGTTAGGTACTGTTGACCAAGTTTCATGTTTACAGCATTAATTCCGCCTTTTTCATTTATGGCTGCTGAAACAAGTTTAAGTCCGGTGGCGGTAGCTTCAGCTACTTTTTGTATTTCGTATGCCGAACCGTCAGCTAAATTTATTTTTTTCTGTCTTTCACCTTCTGAGCGGGCAATGTCTGCCTGCCTTTCACCTTCAGCTCTATTAATGGCGGCCTGTCTTTGACCTTCAGATTCAGCGATTGTAGCACGTTTTTCACGTTCTGCACGCATCTGTTTTTCCATTGCGTCCTTGATGCTTTGCGGCGGCTGGATATTTTTTACTTCGTATCTTGATACTTTAACGCCCCATGGGTCAGATGCTTTGTCAACAGCTGCAACAATAGATTGATTTATTATATCGCGTTCTTCGAAAGTTTTGTCAAGGACCAGTTTTCCCATAACACTTCTCATTGTGGTCTGTGCGAGCTGTATTGAGGCATAGGAGTAATTTCTTATACCGTAGGAGGCATTTTTCGGATCCATAACCTGCATATACAGTATGCCGTCAACTTCAACCGCAATATTATCTCTTGTTATACATGCCTGTGGAGGTACATCTACTGCCTGTTCCTTTAAGGTATGTATATAGGCTACTCTGTCTATGAAAGGCAGTAGAATATGGAGGCCTGCTTCTAATGTAGCTCTGTATTTCCCCAGACGCTCAACAATAAAAGCTGTTCTCTGCGGTACGATTTTAACACTTCTTACGATTACCAGAATAATAAAAATAACGATTACAATTAGTACGATCGTTCCTGTGCTAATGGGCATGGCCATGGTTTGTTTCCTTTTTTTGTTGATTCTTTCTTTAATTCTTTGCTAAAGGTTTAACCTTAAAAGTAAGGTTATTCTGTTCAATAATAACTACGGGTGTTCCTTTTGCTATTTCTTTATTGGCTTCTGCCAACCATCTTGAACCGTGAAACTCTATTTTTCCTTTTTCAAAAGGAGTTATTTTTTCTACAACAGTGGCTGTTTCTCCTACATTGTATTTTTTATTAAGCGGCATTTTATTTTTTGAGCCGAAGAAACCTTTAAAAATAGCCTTAAACCACCTTCTTAAACCTACCAGCAGCACAATAGAGGAGATCAGAAATATAATCAGCTGTGCATTTATTGAAAGAGAACCGGTCAGAAAGCAGAGAAGAGCTACAAAAAAAGCACCAATCCCAAAAAAGAATATTACAAATCCCGGTATTGCAAGTTCAATGATGAGCATTATTATTCCCACTGCACACCAAATGAATTCCGGCGTTAAAAGATCTTTTAAATTATCCATATTAATCACCATTTATTATATTAAATGTAAAAACTTCATCTAATCTATATATAGTTGCATGAAAAACAAGGTTTTAACGGTTGGTAGTACTAAGATTTATTTTTACCACGAAAGACACAAATAGAATAAGATATTTAACCGCAGAGGGCACAGAGAACGCAGAGATTTTTAATATTTTTTCTCCGCGGTTATGTAATTGTTTGGTTACGGCTCGGCTGCTCCGGGTTTATTAGCATTTATTAGTGGTCAACTCTTTTCTTGTCGTAAAGGTTTCGGAGATCCCCATCTCTTATAGTTGTTTTTTCCCTGTCATAAATGCTGAGCAGCATTAAACATATTTTTCTGTTTCCTCTGACCAGGTCTCTGAACTGAGCTACGGTAATTCCTCCTTTATTTTTTTTAAGATAGGTTTTTATTGCCTCTCTGCATCTGTTAACTATATTTGAGTGAATATATGAATCCTCAACTCTAGATATAGTTTTTAATCCTGTTAAATGCTTAAGAATCTGGCTTAATTCGGGGGTGTCGATGTTTTGCTGAATTTTACATTCACTAATTATATTGTTCATAAGCGGTACGGTCATATCTGATTTTTCTATTAATTTTTCAGTAAAATCAATATCCTTTTTCAGTTTTTCACTGATTGCTATATTATGCCCAAATAAAGCCCATGTCTTACCTATTTTCTTTATTTTATTATCCGCCTGATTATACTTGAGCAGATGTGATAAAAGTTTATTGCCGGCTTTATGCTTCTGGAGATCAAGCTGCTGCTCTAATTCATTTATACTAAGGCCATAAGCATTTAACGGTAGATTTTTATGGTGCCTCTGTATTCGATTGAGTAACTGTTTATTTAGAGCATTGTATTTTTTTCTGTCAGCTAAAATATAGGTATCAGGCCCATCTTTTATGATGTTGATTTCTTTTGAGTTTTCAGGCAGCAGCTGTATAATCTCTTCATTTGAAAAATTTATATTATCTGCCAGTTGCTGTGAATCAACTAATCCAAAGTTTTTATTTATTTCGAGTTTAATTAATTCAGTGATTCCTGTTGATGAAATAAGGTCAAGGTTACGAATTACTTTGTCTGTTCGTCTTTTATGGTGAAGCGGAGCAGAGTCCAGTATTATTCCACCGCCAAGAGTTGTATTACCTGAGCTGTTTCTTATAACAAACCTGTCTCCTAATCTGCATACACAAGGGGCGTCAAGATGTATTTGAGAATAATATGAGTTACCGTGATCAATGTTATTCTTCTGTAAAAAATGAATTCTGGCTTTAGTCTCTAATGTGCCGATATAGAAAATAACATGCATCCAGGGATTGTTCTCTTTGAAGCCTTTCTCAGAGTTGTGATGTTGATTTTTTTGAAAGAAAGTAATTTTAGCATCGACCATTTTAGTGTCGCGTAATTTAATATCTGAGATAAGCATTCCACGTTTAAAATCTTCTTTTTTTAGCCCGGTTAAGTTAATAGCTGCCCGCTCTCCAGGGCTGATTAAATTAGCTGATTGTCCATACTTTTCTATATTTTTAATGCGAAAATCCTGCCTGAATTTCTCTTCAGGAAGAATATGGATTTTATCTTCTAAATGGAGTTGCCCACTTGTAGCGGAACCGGTTATTACTGTACCTATACCGGGAGGAGAAAAAATTCTGTCAATATACATCCTAAATGGAGAACTGAGCTGTGAGGTATTAGCCTTTTTCCCTTTTATACACTTGGCAGCAGTATTGAAAATATGTTCCTTTAATATGTTTATGTTAATATTTTTTTTTGCAGAAACCTGTATTATTGGTGTAGATTCCAGAAAAGTTCCTTTTGTGAAATCTTTAATTTCTTCTATTGCCAGTTCAATAAGAAGTGGATCTACTAAATCTGTTTTAGTAAGAACTATGATTCCCTGTTTCGTACCAAGAATTTCAAGTATCCTAAGATGCTCTAGTGTCTGTGGCATAATACTGCTGTCAGCTGCGATGATCATGAGTACGAAATCTAAAGCACTTACTCCTGAAATCATTGTCTTTATGAAATCTTTATGTCCGGGAACATCCACTATACCAATCTTAGTATAATTGTCCTGACTGCAAAGATGAGCAAACCCGAGGTTGATGGTGATGCCTCTTTTCTTTTCAGCTTCATGTGTGTCACAATCAATTCCAGTCAACGCCTTGATTAGGGTTGTTTTACCATGATCTACGTGACCGGCTGTTCCCATTATGACTTGGTTAAGTATTTTTGATGAACTCATTTAAACCTTTTTGATATAAATTATTTCATCCCGCAAAAAGAGTGGGCTTATTATTATACTGATTAATAAAGAGTTATTTGAATATTGAATATTCAGATTTTTGGTCACGGTTGCGCTGGTTTGAGGTGCTTGATTTGCTTTTACACTCAGGGTGAAACGGTTTTCGGTAAATAAAATTAGTTAAAGGTTTAAATTTCCCTGTATGTTATGTATTTTAATATAAGTAAAAGTTGTATAGCCTTTTTCTTTAATATTAACCATTCCAGTACTGAAATCAACATTGCTATGAAGTTTAGTTTTTACTTTGACAGGATGTATGCAGACGGCAAAAAACTTGTCACTGGTTTCTCTCTGAAAAATAAAAGTGTGAAACGAGCAGCTAAGTCGTCATTGAGTGCTGTTATTGCAGTTCTTATTTGCTTTAGCCTTAACCTTGATGATGCGCTATTTGCAGGTATTACAGCAATGATAATGCTTCAGCCGAATCTAGGTGCAACCATAACCAAAGGTTTATTAAGGTCTGCGGGGACCCTTGTAGGTTTTTTCTTCTCAATTTTTATATTTGGTTTATGTGTTCAGAATCATATAGCCTATTCTGCTGCTATATTTTTACTGATGGCGGTAGTCTTTTATAAGAAGGCGACAGCAAAATACAGCTATGCATGGTATCTAGTTGGAATAACTTATATAATCATAACAATGGTAGGAATAGTAGAGCCAACCACTTCAGATGTTTTAATTGATGTCGCTGTGCATCGAACAGCCAATGTCTTAATTGGTATACTGGTTTCACTAATAATTGATATATATGTATGGCCGGATTGTGCTTATGAAACGTTGAACTTAAAATTGAAAAAAATAAAAAAAGACCTCCTGTCTTTTTATACAAAAGTATTCAGTGACTATTTGAAAATGAACTACAATCACCAGGATATTGTTGACGAATACAATAAGTTGAAAAGTGAATTAAAGTCTATTGAAGGTATACTTGGACCAGCGGCAATTGAAGCAAGGGTTATTAAAGGTGTAGCTGCAGGTGCAGAATCTATGTGCAGAAGAATGCAGTATAATCTAGATAAAATTTACGATTTTTTTAATTCTGTTAAAAAGCTAAAGAATGTTTCATACCAAAAGAAATATTCATCTACCTGCTTAAAATTAATTGATGAGATTAATAAACTATATTCGAATATTGAAAAAAATAATCCTAAAAAGCAGGACGAAATAAATAATAGAATTAGAGATATGTTTTCATCACTGGATTTAAAATATAATAAATATAATATTCAGGGAAGAAATATAGTGCATACTGTTGGAGATGTATTACTATTTCATGAATTTGTTCTGATTTTAAAAGAAATTCATTTTATGTACATAAGTTATTCTAATCGAAAACTACGAACTTATGAAGAGGCTGTAAATAAAGAAATTATTAATATTAAGAAAAAGATGTTTGATTTCTATCATGGTAAAATTTTAGGGTTTGACATATTTGTCCATATACCTTCTCTTAAATATGCAATAAAGGCTGCTTTTAGTGTTGTAGTGGTGATTTGGGCATTTTATTACTCCGAACTGCCTAAATCCGGTGGTGGTGGTTTAGAGATTGCTGTAGCTGTGATGACTATAGTTCAGCCTGACCTAGTATCAAGTAACCTTAAGAGTCTGCTGCGTATTAGCGGATGTCTCATAGGATTGATTTTAGGGTTTATGTTTTTAGGATTTCAAATAGAGTCGGCTCCATTGATGTTCACTATTTTTTTCCTCGTTATGTTTTTATCAGGCTACATAATGACGGGAGGTCCTAATATATCCTATCTTGGATTACAGATAGCAATTGCCTATATGGTAGCCACGATGCACGGGCCTGCACCTGTAGGAAATGTAGAATTTGTTATTTATAGATTTTTAGGGATATTCTTTGCTATTGGTGTTGTTTGGTCTATTAATATATCATTTTGGAATGAAAATCTTTTAATTACACTGAAAAAACGTATTAAGAATATATGGGAAAATTTGGCAACTACTGATGTGAGTAAAGAAAAAATTTTGTTTGGATACCCATTTATAGAAATGCTGTCCTCTCTAAAATTGACAATAAAAACAATGCACGGACTTCATGACATCAATAGAACACAGCTGGTAGTTGTGGAAGAATGGATTGATCTTCAGGAACGTCTCTCTTTTGCATTAAATACATTGAATAATATGGATGGGGAAACTATTTCTTTTTTGAGAAAATTAAATCCTGGAATTTTTTTTGATATTGAAAAATTGATAAAAAGAATAGCTGAAAAATGTGTTAATAATGAAACTTTAGATATAAATGATTTTAACTTTTCCGATTTAATATCGGAGATTGAAGAACTTAAATTTTTACTGAGAAAAGGTGCGATGAAAGATAAAAAACTGGCGGAAAAACACACCTATGCTCATACTATACTTACTTTAAAAAGAGTTGTTGTTAAACTTAAGGCAATTACGGAACTGCAAATTAAAATTGATTTATTAACTGCATGATTTTAGCCACCAATTTACACCAATGAACACTAATAAAAAAAATGTTGGCTAAAGGAGAAAAAATGACTGATATTTTATATAAGGATTTGGTTTATGATGTTATTGGTGCTGCTATGGAAGTTCATAATATCCTTGGGTTTGGTTTTTTGGAGAAAGTCTATGAAAATGCTCTGCTAGAAGAATTACATAAAAATAAAATAGTGGACATTCGTGCTCATTGGTGGCTAAAAAACTAAGAGTGAACAGGGAAAATGCTGAAAGTTGACATTACAAAATCTTTTAAAAATGAAAAAATGAACTTTTCATTTAAGACTAATACAAACAGAGCTGTCCTGTACGGATCTTCAGGCTGCGGCAAATCTACATTGTTAAAAATGATAGCCGGTTTTGTGAAGCCTGACAATGGTGAAATCTATTTTGGTAAACATTGTTTGTTTTCTAAAAAAACCAATAGCAATGTTCCTGTATACAAAAGAAACTTTGGTTATCTTCCGCAGGAGAATACTCTTTTTCCTAATATAACAGTAAAAGAAAATATACTTTACGGTCTGAAAGCTCAAAAACTTCCTTTTAGTAAATCTGGGTTTGATCATATTATTGACAGGCTTAGAATAAGGCATAAGCTTGACAGTAAGCCCACCACGCTTTCCGGAGGACAGATGCAGAGGGCGGCATTGGCTCGCGTGCTTATGATCCGTCCTAAACTACTCTTGCTTGATGAACCGTTCAGTGCATTAGATACACCTATAAAAGAGTGTCTTAGAGAACTTGTAATGGATTTGACTGAAGAAATAAATATTCCAATCATTTTTGTTACCCATGATATGGAAGATGCCTTTATTGTAGGCAGTGAAATTGTGGTGCTTAACAGTGGAAGAGTAATAGAGACCGGACGGATTGAAAATATTTATCATTCTCCTGATTATGTTGAAACAGCTAGGCTGCTGGACTACAAAAATATTTTTCCGATTTCATTGATAAAAAACAATGAAATTGTATTGAAAGATGGTTTTTCTTTGTTCCTTAAGGATAAGCAAATATCTGCTGATGCTGAATTTGTATGTATAAAACCGAATAGTATTGTTATAGTTTCCGGAGATACTGCAGCTCAACATGAAAACCTTTTTAGTGGAATAGTTAAAGATATTCATCATAGAGGCAGATACGTAAAAATATTTTTTCAGGCTACAGCCGGTTTTATACTGCATATCCATTTCTCGCAATATGAATTTATAGCCCTGAATGTGAAAAAAGGAGATAGAGCATGTGTGGAATTAAACCAGAATTCTTTTGTTTTGTGTAAAAACTTTTTAGCAACAAATTAACATAGAGCAGCAAGGCCGCAACCAATGAATATTACCTACCACGAAGAGCACGAAACTCACGAATATATTATTAAAATGAAAGCATTTTTTTTGCTTTTCAGTATGAGAAGCAAAAAAACTTCGT
This sequence comes from uncultured Victivallales bacterium, assembly GCA_964523175.1. Classification (GTDB taxonomy): domain Bacteria; phylum Verrucomicrobiota; class Lentisphaeria; order Victivallales; family GWF2-38-69. The sequence goes on from CAZGAI010000054.1 coordinate 11,537, forward strand.
GTTCTTCTTATCTTCGTGGTGTAAAAAAAACTAATTTTATATTATGTTGTAAAATATTTTTAATTATATTTTGTGTTTTATGCTTATATCGGCCGGCCGCTGCGGATTCTTCTCATGAACTTTATTGGTATTTAGCATCTTCTATGATTAAACCGGGCAGGGGCATAGTTCAGAAATTTAATAGTGAACACAAAAATATTAAAGTACTACTAATATCCGGAGGATCCGGAGAGCTGCTGAGTAAGATACTGGTTTCTGGTAAAGGAGATATTTATACTCCTGCTTCAAAGTACTTTCTTGATAAAGCTTTAACTTCCGGGGTTGTTAAGTATTATTCTAAGCTTTTGGAACAAAAGCCGGTTTTCGGGTTGGCTAAGAAGCTGGATAAAAAAAATATAACATTTGATGATATTGTTTCAAAACCTTATAAACTGGCTGTTGGAAACCCTAAAACTATGGCGCTTGGACAGACATTCCTTGAAATTAAACAAAAAATGGGACCTAAACTTTCAGCAGAAATTAAAAAAAATGAATACGTCTACGCATTATCTGTAGCTCAGATAGTTAATTATGTTTTATTTGGTGCTGTTGATGCAGGTCTCATGTTTGAGTCTGTTGCAACGGTAAATGGTATGTTATATGTAAAAATACCGGAAAAATATAATGTTACTGAATACGCATACTTAGCTACGCTTAAAAGTGCTTCAAATGCTGAAAATATTAAAATTTTTAAAAAGTATCTCTATCAACATTCAAATATTTTTGAAAAATATGGTTTTAAACTGATTAAATGTTTTTCAGAATTTAATTATTAATTGTATTGCAAATATCAACTTATAGAGTTTAAATATAGTAACACTATTATTAAAAACGTAACACGCATAGTAAAAGGTAGAGCAGCAATGTCATCAGAACTTGTACGATTTAGTATATCTATTGATAAAAAGCTTAGTGATAGGTTTGATAAAAAGATAAAGCGTCAAAGGTATGAAAACAGATCTGAAGCAATAAGAGATCTAATAAGGGATTCTTTTGTAACGGATGAATGGCATGAAGGAACAGTTGTTGCCGGAGGAATATCGCTTGTATATGATCATCATAAAAGAGAGTTAATGTCTAAAATTATGGACATACAGCATGATTATCATGATATTATTATATCAACACAGCATGTTCATTTAGATCATACAGGCTGCCTGGAGATAATAGTAGTAAAAGGGATTGTAAACATGATTGAAGAATTATATAATTGTCTAAAATCAACTAAAGGCATTGAGCATATCGGAATAACCCGTACCGCTGCTTCAAATTTTAAAAAATAGAA
>CAZGAI010000055.1:0-12799 GCA_964523175.1 uncultured Victivallales bacterium
TCTGAAAATAAGATAACCTTCAATTGTACATCTGAAGAGCTGGCCAGGCAGGTTATAGAAAGAGAAGATACTGTCTCAATACCCTATGAAAAGTCTTTTGCGTTTCCTCATCTTCGCCTTGATTCTCTGCGTGACCTACATATTGCAGTAGGCATTCTTGATAAACCGTTACAGTTAAAGCCAAATGATATCTCAAAAACACAGATAGTAATATTATTTCTTATTTCGAGTAATACCTCTCAAGTGTATTTAAAGGCCCTTTCTACTTTTACTAAATTCCTAATAAAAAATGGGAATGCGGCAAAATTGATAAACACTAAGGCTCCGGAAGAGTTTATAAGCGTATTGAATAGTGAAAATGTCGAAATAAAACACACAATTACAGCTGAAGATATAATGAATAAAAATTTTTCTTATGTAAAAGAAAATGATCAAATTACAAAAGTTTTAGATATCTTTGCTGCTGAGAGGAGAGTTATTTTACCTGTAATAGATGAAAATAACAGTTTTATTGGACAAATAGATGCCTTTGACCTAATAGAAAGAAGTATTCCCAAATATATGATGTTGCTGGATAATCATCAGTTCCTTAAAAGTTTTGAGCCGTTTGAAAATATAATAAACGATGAAAATTCAACATACGTAAAAGATTACCTTTCTGAACCTGAAATGATTATATCACCGGATACACCTCTTATTCAGCTTACTCTTCTGCTCTTAAAAAAGACTCTTAAAAACCTTTTTGTAGTTAAAGACGGAAGTCTTCTTGGGATTGTTACAATGCAGGAAATAATAAATAATGTTCTAAGAGGATAATATGGCTTTTCAGTTTTATTTAGCTGGTGTTATTTTTTTAGCAACATTTATACTAATTGCTTCAGAAAAAATTCATAAAACATCAGCAGCTCTGATTGGATCAGCGTTAATGCTGTTGTTTATTTTGCCCGGACCGGCACATGATACTCAAACTAAGCATGAACCCCAATATACTTTTGCCCAGGAAATTACACCATCAAATTTAGTGCCGAACAATGGCAGTGAAGCAAATAAATTCGACAAAATAGACACATATTCGAGATATGTTAATTTTGATGTTGTTTTTACCTTGGCTGAAATGATGATTTTAGTGAGTATTTTAGGGGGTACCGGTCTTTTTCAATATATTGCCATTAAATCTGCGAAATTTGCCGGCGGAGATCCGCTGAAAACGATGATTCTTCTAGTTATTGCAACAGCTGTCCTTTCTGCTTTTCTGGATAATGTAACGACAATATTACTCGTCGCTCCAATTACATTTGTCGTTGCGACAGAACTTTCAGTTTCTCCTTTGCCTTTTTTGATGTCTGAAACACTGGCTTCTAATATTGGGGGGAGTGCAACTTTAATAGGTGACCCACCTAACTTAATAATAGGTTCTGCAGCAAAATTGGATTTCATGTCTTTTATTATAAATCTTGCCCCATTTGCACTCATTTTGCTTATCTTATATTGCATAGGACTATGGCTCTATTACAATAAACGCATGAGTGTTACAGTTGAAAAACGTGCGAGGATAATGGAATTGAATGAAGCTCAGGCAATTACAGATCCAGTAAATCTTCGCCGGGGAGGCATTGTTATTTTTTTAACTCTTATTGGTTTTCTAATACATGGTTTAATTGGAGTTCAGCCATGTGTTATTGCTATGAGTGGTGCCGCTTTGGCGCTTGTTGTCTGTAAAGTAAATGTAGATAAGGTACTGGAAAAAATAGAGTGGGGGACACTTTTCTTTTTTCTAGGATTGTTTATCCTTGTTGAAGGAGCTGCGCATGTTGGGATAATGACAGAAGTTGGCAAGCTTTTAACATTTACATCATCCTGGAGTCCTCTTGTGATAATACTAAGTGTGATGTGGTTTTGTGGACTGGCTGTGGCGGTGATGAATAATGTTTCTTTTACAACTGTTATTATTACTATTATTGGAGCATTCCTCCAAACATCACCTGCGTTTCATGGAAATATTGAACTTCAAAGGCTTATGTGGTGGGGAATAGCACTGGCTGTTTGCCTCGGTGGTAACTTTACAATAATCGGAGCTGCTGCCAATCTTGTTACAGCTGGAATCTCTGAGCAGGCAGGATATAAAATAACCTTTAATGAATTCTTTAGATATGGAGCTCCGGTAGCCTTATTTTCTTTGATAATGTCTTCTGGCTATATTATTTTGCGATACTTTATTCTAATGAGATAATATGATGTGCCATGAATTAAATTTCTAAATTTACATGTGATGAAAAGTTTAGCTTGAAAAAGTCTTTAGTCTCTTGTAATTATGGGGTTATTCATCTATAGTTAATGTTTGTGAGTTATGTTTTTTAAAGCAATTTTTTGAGGAGGAAAAGTCATGACTAAGAAGAAAGAAACTAAAAAAGATGCACTTAAATGGGTATCTGATACTTTTGATTCAGCAGTTAAAAAGATAGACAGCAAGCTTCCCGCTGATGTTTCTAAAAATGTACATAAAGCTGCTGATGCTGTTATTGATGCTGCCGGGAACATAGGAAATTCAGCTGCAGATAATATTCATAGAGCTATTGATTCAGGTTTTGACGCAACTGAGAATATCGCAGACTGCGCTAGTAAAAGTGTAAAAAAAGCTTTAAACTCTGCTCTTGATTCATCAGGATATTTAAGTTCAAAAGCAAAGAAAAATATTCGCAGTGCTGTGTCTTCTGTTCTTGATGCCAGTGATTCGCTGGGCTCGGATGTTGCTAAAAATTCCAGAGATGCCCTAGATGCTGTACTTGATGCTTCCGGAAAAATCGGTTCAAAGGCAGGGGGTCAAATTAAAAAGACTATTGATTCTGTGCTTGATAAATATGGAATTACAGAGAAAAAGAAAGATGATAAAAAAGGTAAAAAGAAAAAAACTGATAAAAAGGGCAAGAAAAAAAAATAACTATGTAAATAGCTTTGTATAAATCATAAGGTCAATATTTTTTAAAATAAATATTGGCCTTTTTTACTGGTCATGGTTACTTAATTTAGATTCTTTTTTAATAGTTAGCGAAATTCAGAATCCTGAATTTGAATCAAAATCATGCTCAATGGCCGTCTTTAGTGAAATAATCATTATAGGAAATACAATAAATTATCTAGTATTGAAAATAATATATATAATGTTATTTTACAGAGTAAGTTTATAGGAATTATTGATTTCTTTTTAGTATAAAAGTTCGTAAAAACAGGTAGTCAACCTATGAGTACAAATTTTGATGTAGTTGTCATTGGATGTGGTGTTGTGGGCGCTGCAATAGCTAGGGAGTTGTCTCGGTTCAAAATCAGGGTAGCAGTACTCGAGAAAGAGGCGGATGTATCTTTTGGGACCAGTAAAGCGAATTCAGGCATCATACATGCTGGTTTTCATTCTGCTCCAGATTCAAAGAAAGCTGAATTTGTTGTTCCTGGAAACAGGATGTTTGATAAGCTTTGTGAAGAACTTGAATTTCCATTTGAAAGGCATGGAGAGCTTATGGTTGCCTTTTCAGAAGAAGAAATCAGGATTCTACATACTTACTATGAAAGAGGATTGCAGAATAAAGTTCCGTATCTTGAGATGATTGGCCGAGAAAGAGTACTGGAAATGGAACCGGCTTTAAGCCCGGATATTCATGCGGCACTATTTGCACCCACTGCCGGTGTAATCTGCCCTTATGAATTCTGTTTTTCACTTGTCGGTAATGCTGTACAAAATGGAGTTAAACTTCATTTAAACAGCAAAGTAAGCTGGATTGGTAAAACACCTGATGAAAACTTTGAAATTGAAACTGCAAACGGTGAAAAATATTCAACAGATTACATAATAAATGCTGCAGGTCTTTTTGCAGACGAAATAGCCAGTTTTGTAGGCTTAAACGATTTTAAAATTCATCCTAGAAAAGGAGAGGAATATCTGCTTGACAGAAGAGTTGGATCATTGGTGAAAAGAGTAATATTTCCAACACCTACAAAGACATCCAAAGGAATGCTTGTGATACCAACAGTCGATGGTCCGGTTATGGTTGGTCCTACAGCTCTTGATATTGATGACAAGACTGATTTCAGCACTACCAGGGAAGGTTTGAAGGAGGTATTTCATCATGCACAGAAAATGGTGCCGGAAATCAGAACTAATGATATAATTACTTCTTTTGTAGGCTTAAGGCCTTCCCCCTCCGGCGGTGACTTTATTTTAGGAAAAACAGTCGTTGAAGGTTTTATTAATGCTGCAGGAATTGAATCTCCCGGGCTCACTGCTTCGCCTGCAATTGCAGAATATATCAAAGATGTTTTAATAAAGGAAGGCTTGAGGCTTGAATTAAAAAAAGATTTTGATCCATACCGTAAGAATAAGTCTGTAAGAGTTAGACATTTGATTGATGAGAGAAAATTTGATGAATTCAGTAAAGTAGTAGATGAGAATAAAGATTATTCAATACTTGTATGTCGCTGTGAAAATGTTACAGAAGCTGAAATTATTGCAGCAATAAAAGATGGACATACAACACTTGATGGGATAAAATTTGCAACACGGGCCGGAACGGGCCGGTGTCAGGCTGGTTTTTGCACTTCCCGTGTTATGGAAATATTACACAGAGAAACGGGAATACCTTTTGAAAAAATTACAAAAAAAGGTGAAGGTACCGAAATTGCACCGTATCCTTTAAAGAAAGGGGGTGTAAAATGATTAAAGAATTTGATGCTGTAGTCATTGGTGGCGGACCTGCGGGTCTGGCCGCCGCACTGTCATTAAAAAGTAATGGTGTAAAGCGAGTACTTGTATCTGAACGGGAAGATGTCCTTGGAGGTATTCTTCAGCAATGTATTCATAATGGTTTTGGACTTCATAGATTTAATGAGGAACTAACCGGGCCTGAATATGCTGAACGCTATATTGATTTTGTAAAAGAAGCTGATATTGAAATTTATACAAGTTCCTGCACAATTGATATTGTTAATGAAGGAGAAAGTAAAACAGTCTATCTTATGTCAGAGCTGTACGGTTTGGTGGAAGTAAAAACTAAAGCAGTAATTCTGGCGATGGGGTGCCGGGAAAGAAACAGAGGAAATATCGCAATACCTGGAAGCCGGCCTTCAGGGGTTATGACAGCAGGACTTGCTCAGAAACTTGTCAACAGATATGGATATATGCCGGGAAAAGAAGTAGTTATTCTAGGTTCTGGCGATATTGGCCTTATTATGGCCAGACGTATGACTTGGGAGGGCGCAAAAGTAAAAGCAGTTGTAGAGGTACAGCCATATCCAGGCGGATTGAACCGAAATATTGTTCAGTGTCTTAACGATTTTAATATTCCCCTTTATCTTTCACATACTGTTACGAATATTAAAGGAAATAACAGAATAACATCTGTAGATATTGCACCCATAAATGAATATCGCGAGCCGAGCAAGGAAGAGCAGTTTACACTGACATGTGATTCACTTTTACTTTCAGTTGGACTTGTTCCGGAAAATGAACTTTCCCTAAAAGTTGGTATTGAACTTGATAAAGTCACGTCAGGGCCTTTGGTAGATGCGAACCTCATGACAAATGTTACCGGAATATTTGCATGTGGAAATGTATTACATGTACATGATTTAGTAGACTTTGTTTCAGAAGAATCTGAAGCATGCGGAAATGCAGCAGCGAAATACATCAATTCAACTTTGACAAAAGGTGAAGAAATACCGGTTAGGACAGGAAATCTTGTCCGTTATGTTCTCCCTACAAAAGTAGAGCCGGGGAAAGAAGCTTTATTGTCGCTTAGAACTATGGCAACTGCCGAAGGGGTTACACTGTACATAAAATCGGGTGATGAAGTATTGTATAAGAAAAAGCATAAGAAAATTTTTCCAAGCGAAATGCAGAGAGTTCTTATAAAACAGGTTCCTGCAGATGCTAAAAAATTAGATGTTCTTTTTAAATAAAGGTGAAAATATGAGAAAATCACTTATCTGTATAACTTGTCCGTTGGGATGCAGTTTAGATGTAGAATATGATACAAATCATATCACGAAAGTTGACGGTGCCACTTGTAAACGTGGAGAAAAATATGCTGAAAAAGAAATATTTAGTCCAGAAAGAATTGTGACTTCTACAGTTAAGATAACAGGAGCATCAATTGATTTTCTTCCAGTGAAAACAGATAAAACTGTTTCAAAAAAGATAATGTCGAAGGTAATGGAAGAAGTTTTTCGAATAAAAGTAAAAGCTCCTGTCAAAGTTGGAGATATTGTATGTAGTAATGTTGCGGATCGCGGAGCTAATCTTGTTGCAACAAGAAGTTTTAGGGGCCAATAGTCGGTGGTCAGCAGTTCGTGGTCAACTTTGGTTTCGCTTTAAGCGGAATAAATTTGCAAGTATTAAGAAAGTGCGTAGATTGTAATTGTTGACTAGGTAGAACAGGCGTCCCGCCTGTTAACAGCCGAGACGGCTGTTCTAGAATCACTTAATCATTAAATCATCAAATTCCTTGGGTTTATACATATGAATATAGTACTTCTTGGTGCAGGAGAGGTTGGAAAGCAACTGGCATATACTCTTTGCAATATTGAAAATAATATTGTCGTAGTTGACTCTTCATTTAAACTTCTCAACAGACTGAGAGACAAACTGGATGTGATGACAGTCCATGGAGACTGTGCTAACTTCAGAGTCTTGCTAGACGCAGGGATAAAAAATGCAGATATTCTTATAGCCACAACAGGTAACGATGCTCCGAATATGCTGGCCTGCCAGGTTGCTAAACACTTTAATGTAAAGAAAACTGTCTGCCGCCTAACTTCACGCGATTATTTTTCTGAGAAACACGGCTATACACCTGATTCTTTTGGTATAGATCATTTGATTTTTCCTGAAGATGAATGTGTCCAAAGAATTATTGGTGTTTTAGAATATAATATTATTGTTGAAAAGGTTAGGTTTAAACATTCAAAAGCGCAGATTACAGCGATTAGAATTCCGCGTTCTTCACCTCTGTCAGGCGTTAGGATCCTTGATTTTCCTGATCCTCTTCTTCTTTCAAAAATTCGTTTTTCAACTATTATTCGTGATCAAAAAATAATAATGCCACATGGTGATACTATTTTTGCTGTTGGAGATGAGGTGTATGTTGCGGGAGATAAGGATAGCATTGATTCTTTGATTTCTTTTGCTGACCCAAATTGCAGTTCCGTAAAAAATATTATTATTGTAGGTGCTACTAGAATAGGGAAAAATCTCGCAGGTAAACTGATTACGCTGGGATATAATGTAAGATTAATTGAAGAGTCTGCTAAAAAAGGAGATGAGCTGCTAGGTGAACTGGGTGAAAAGCTAATGGTAATCAATGGTGACCCAACAGATGGTGATGTTCTGGATGAAATAGGAGTAGGCGTATGTGAAGCCTTTATCAGTACTTCAGATGACGATGAAGAAAACATATTAACCTGTATTTTGGCTAAGAAAAAAGGTGCTCAAAAAGTAATTACAATTACAAATAAAGCTGAATATGTTGATATAGTTCCGGGAATCAGTGGGATTGATTGCGGCTTTAGTCCCAGATTGGTGGCTGTAAATTCAGTATTGAATTTTCTTGGAACTGAAACTGCTAGAGTCCATGCTATTCTTCAAAGGGCTGCCGCCTATGTTTATGAACTTAATGTAAAATCTTCCTCGCCTATTTGCGGGAAAAAACTAGCTGATTATGAAAAAACTCTTCCCGTAATATTATCTCTTGTTTTCAGGGATGGGGAAATGATGCCTGTAACAGGAGAACTTGAATTAAAGGCTGAAGACGAGGTTGCTGCAATTGCTACTCCCCAAAATCTCAAACGACTTGAGCAGCATTTTAAAAAGAAAAAATTATTTCAATTTTAGAGTAGTGAACTGCTTCCAAATTTTTAATAGTCAATAATACAATATCAGGTATTAATAAAAACAAGGTTTGCATTGATGAATATCAAATTAGTAGTAAGAGTAGTAGGATCTTTATTAATTGTAATCGGCCTTGTTATGCTGACCTCTGTTCCTGTTTCATGGGGAATGGGTGATTCTTCAACTGTTATTTTCAGACTTTTCACTAGTTCAGTAATTGTTATAGTCTTCGGTGGGATGGCTCGGTATTTTGCCCGGGGCTGTTCAGGTGTTTTCGGGTTTAGGGAGGGGTTTGGGATTGTTACATTCGGCTGGTTGTTTGCAGCTGTTTTCGGTGCTATACCGTTTGTTCTTGTTTCATATTTTCATTGGTATGATGCTTTTTTTGAAACTATGTCTGGGTTTACTACCACAGGTGCAAGTGTTATTGATCATTCATTAACGTTGATTACAGGTGCAACTTTGAAATCCGGATTAAAGGATATTCCGTATGGATTACTGTACTGGAGAAGTCTTACACACTGGCTTGGGGGTATGGGGATAGTTGTACTTTCTCTAGCGGTACTTCCTTCGCTTGGAATCAGTGCCCATCAGTTATATAATGCAGAAGTTCCGGGCCCTACACAGGACCAGATTACTCCAAAAATTGCTTCTTCTGCTAAAATATTATGGGGTGTATATGTTTTTTTAACTGTAGTTCAAGCTGTTCTTCTCTGGGGCGGCGGAATGAGTTTATTCGATTCGTGGTGTACGTCTTTTGGCACTATGGCAACTGGTGGATTTTCTACCCAGCAAGCCAGTATAGGTGCCTATAACAATCTCTATTTTGATGTAGTTATCACTTTTTTTATGTTTCTAGCCGGCGCTAATTTTGTCCTGCATTTTCGTTTTTTGCGCGGAAAATCTCTTTTTCATTTTAAAGATGAAGAGTTTCGTTTCTATTTCCTTGTCACAATCATTTCTATTTTTAGCATCACGTTATTTCTTGAAGGTAAAGAAATTATAACTACCCCAGGTATTAAGTTGTTAGGTGTCGGTTTTTGGGAATCTCTTAGGTATTCTTCTTTTCAAGTAGTTTCAATTTTAACCACCACCGGTTTTGCCACTGCAGACTTTAACCTATGGCCTGCTTACTGTGCGTTACTTCTACTTTGTCTTATGTTTATTGGAGGATGCGGAGGATCAACTGCAGGGGGTATGAAGAATTCACGTGTATTATTGCTGATAAAATATGCAGTATATCAGGTTGAAAGACGTATTTTTGTACGATCACTTCCCAATGTCAGGTTAAATAAACATAAAATAGACAGTGTAGTTCTTAATAGAACAGTCTGTTTTTTCTTTATTTTTATTTCTGCATTTATTTTTTTCAGCCTGTTACTGTGCTGTTTTGGTGTAGGTGATATTGTAACTGCTATGTCAGCTTCAATTGCATCGTTGGGTAATATTGGACCCGGGCTTGGAAAGGTGGGGCCTACTCTCACTTATGCCTGGATGACCCCTCCTGCAAAAATTATATTATCAATTGAAATGCTTTTAGGTAGGTTGGAGCTTTATACTGTTCTTGTGATTTTTCTGCCGACATTCTGGAAGAAGTAATTGGATATATTGCTAATTCTTTTCTTGATGTAAAAAATGCAAGTTTTATCGTTCAAGGAGAAGTGGTAAATGCAATGAGTAAAAAGCTTTTATTGCACCATCAATGGAAGTAACCTCCTCATGGAGTTTAAGTAAACCCAGTTTTTGAGTGAAAGTTCTACTATCACCCGGAGGAATACATAATAACGGGCTGGGTGTTTTAACCATCAATGATTCGTGTGATTCTGTGACTTCAATAGTAAATTTATCAGGATATTTTCCTCTGGAACCATAAGAAAACTTTTTGAAAAAAAACAAATCTTTCCAAATATATACAAACCAACCGCTGTTAGAGTCTGTTGCTATTCCTGGATTTCCACCTGTTGCATGAAAAATAAGATTATCATCAAAAATATGGACAAAATCCTTATTGTTTGGTTGTACTTTCTTCCTATCAAGATAGGTCCATCTGTTTGGCAGTTTGCTGATAACACTGAGAGGGACAATAAAATAACCACCGGATTTTAAAAAGGTGTTATTGCTAAGGTTCAAAGACATTGTATCTTCAGAGTTATTTCCTAAAAATTGAGATATCTTAACATCACCGTGCTCAAGCAGCATACTGTATTTTTGAAAAAATTCTAATTCGTAACTGGAGTCTATTGTATTTGAAAGTAAAACTGTATTTGGCTCATATACTTTGGAGTTACACCTATCTTTGAATATTATTTTCTTTTTTTCGTTGTTGGACGAAATATCTATCTGATCGTATATGGGCGCAAGAATATTAACATCACTGTAGGCATATGACACAATCTGTCCGCCGTTATAAGGTACAATTTTTATTGAAGTCCTATTGGAGGTTATAGTTGTAACATTTTTCCAGGATTTATAAGTACCCGTATCTATATCACTGAGCTCAGTATTAGAAATAATACAAGTCCAGCAACATGAAACACAGGTTAGTGAAATTAGTGCAGTAAGCAATAAAGATAGCAGTATTTTTAAATGTTTTAAATGATGCATATTTCCAATAATGCTCTATGAAACCAAGGTTTAAAAATCAAATAAATTCCAAAACTCAACTTTTAAGATTTCAAACGTTTGTGACTTTGTATTTGTTAATTGTTCTTTATTTGAAATTTGGGTACTGTATTTTGTTATTTATATCGAGTACACACCAGTCTGTATTCAGTATCTGACTTCTCAGTCTTTCACCTTGATGTTTTGAGACGTAGTTTCGCCGGGTTTAGATGTCAAGGTCTTTAACACCCGCGGCATATTTTTCAATATATTCACGACGTGGCTCAACCTGGTCACCCATCAAAAGGGTAAATATTTTTTCAGCCTGAAAAGCATCTTCTAATGTAACACGGATCATTTTTCTGGAATCAGGCTTCATAGTCGTTTCCCAAAGTTGCTCAGCATTCATTTCTCCTAAACCTTTATAACGTTGAATATATAATCCCTGCCTGCCTATTTTTTTTATTTGTTCAAATAACTCATTTAAGGAATTAACTGTAGTTAACTTTTCGTCATTATTTATGCTGAAAATAGGTTCATTTCCTGAGTAGAGTAATTTTGTAGGTAGGTTATGCTTAGCCATTTTAGCGGCCAGTTCTCCACAGGCTTTTGCTTCGTATATATTTGTTACTTCAATTGGTGAAACAGAAACTTTAGCGTTTTCATTTTTTAAACCTACTGTATTATTTTCATCTATTATTTCTTCAAAGCCTAAGTGTTTTTCAATGTCAGATACAAACTGTGCCTCTTCTTCGTCAGAAAATGGATAACGCTCAGTTATGGAGCCATCCTTTTCCCTATATGAAATTCTGACAACAGGAAACTTACCGTCTTTCTCTTTTTTAAAATAAGTTAAAGGTTCAATACCGTGTCTTCTTAGCCCTGTACCGATTTGATTGGAAAGATTAACAAAATCTATTAGTTCAAGGAGGCTATCCTGTTCAAGAAGAGTTGATTCTGCAATACGCGTTACTTCGATATCATTACACCCAAGTTCAATTAAATATTTATCGAGTTGTTCTTCTGTGTCAATATATTTTTCTCTTGAACGCTTTTTTACTTTAAATAGAGGTGGTTTTGCAATATAAACATATCCGGCATCTATTAAAGGTTTCATCTGCCTGAATAAAAAAGTCAGAATCAAAGTTCTAATATGTGAACCGTCAACATCCGCATCTGTCATAATGACAATTCTGTGATAACGTGCTTTCTCGATATTAAATTCTTCCATGCCGATACCGCAACCCACTGCCGCGATTAATGATTGAATCTCTTTGTTTTCAAGAATTTTATCAATCCGTGATTTTTCAACGTTAAGAACTTTTCCTCTCAACGGAAGTATAGCCTGAAAAGAGCTGTCTCTACCCTGTTTGGCTGATCCGCCGGCAGAATCTCCTTCCACAATATACAGCTCGCATTTCTGCGGGTCTTTCTCTGAACAGTCGGAAAGTTTTCCAGGAAGTGAAAAGCCTTCAAGCGCTCCTTTTCTCTGTACTAGCTCCCGGGCTTTTCTTGCAGCTTCTCTGGCACGTGAGGCAACAAGGCCTTTATTGACAATGTCCCTGGCAGCAGCGGGGTTTTCTTCCAGAAATGCTCCGAATGCTTCGTTGACAACAGATTCAACTATACCTTTTACATCGCTATTACCCAGTTTTGTTTTTGTCTGTCCTTCAAATTGCGGATCAATAACTTTTACACTTAAAACAGCTGTTAGTCCTTCTCTGACATCGCCGCCGGTCATATTTTTTTCATTTTTAAGGAGATTTTTACTTTTGCCATAACTGTTGAGCGTTCTTGTCAATGCTGTTTGAAATCTGGAAAGATGGGTCCCTCCCTCAATAGTGTTAATGTTATTTACATAACTAAAAATGGTTTCAGAGTAAGAATCATTGTATTGCAGAGCTATTTCAGCATCTACATTATCTTTATTTTTGTGGAGATAAATAACTTCAGGATGGAGAGCCTGTTTATTAGTGTTTAAGTGAGTTATAAATTCCTGTATGCCGCCTTCATAATAAAAAGTTTCTTTTTTTGCGCTTTCTTCTCTTTCATCTGTAAGAGAAATTTCTACGCCTTTATTTAGAAATGCCAGCTCTCTCAGTCTGCTGGCCAGAATATCCCAAACATATACCGAAACAGAAAATATTTCTCTGTCAGCTTTAAATGTAACATTGGTGCCGGTATTGGCGGTAGATCGAATTTTTGTCAGCGGGGAAACGGTATTGCCACGTTCAAATCTCATATGATGTACTGATCCGTTTCTATGGACCTCTACTTCAAGCCATTCACTTAAGGCATTTACACATGAAACACCCACACCATGCA
>CAZGAI010000056.1:0-12700 GCA_964523175.1 uncultured Victivallales bacterium
TATTCACTTTCCTAAATCATTGTCCTTATCTTAGTCCTTATCGCAATCTTCCTTTAAATACTATGATTTGAAACAATTCATAGTATATTCCTTTTTCTGCACGAACATCATATAGCATGTTATTTTGAGTCCATTTTTATAAGCAAAGCTTATATTATAGCCCCAATCTAGAGGACAAGGGCTATTAAGCCGGGATTAAATTCCTGGTATTCTAAACTGGATTTTTATTTTTGTAAAAATATTCCACAAGCATCCCATATAAAATATTAAAATTGAAAAGTTGATGAATTTCAACCACTGTATTAGTATCAATGCTATTAAATGGCAGCTGCATTGTTGGTTTATGTTCTTTTAAGGTTGTTGGCGTTTACGAGTAAATGGACTTCATTGATTCAGTAGATTGATTACTATGTTAAAAGCTGTTTTGTGGAATAATTTTAGTCTATTTGAGCTAATTCAAGCTTATGAGACAGCAGGTGCTTTGAAAAGAACCCGTGCTACACCTGCCTGGCTTTTAATAATAAATTTATAGGACAGCACTTGGTTTGGGTTAAGTATGAATATATTATATTTCAAAATTATGCTTTTAAAAATTCGCAATAGCAAATCCTTATATTATCTAGTTATTAAGTAACGCTGCATATTGATATTTTAGCTAATAGTTCTACTTTATTCTTTGATATACAAAATATTTATTTTTTAGATAATAATGATTTAATAGATAAAATATTAAACATCAACTTGAAAGGATAGTATTATGCTTCACAAAAAAGTTAAAAAAGAAGTATTACAGGAGACAAAACGTAATATAAACGATCCAATTTTTGGTTCAAGATTCTTAGATAAGCAATTACCAAAATACATATTCCCTAAAGAAGAAATCAGTCCCAAAACAGCCTATCAAACTATCCATGACGAACTTATGCTTGATGGAAATTCAAGACTTAATTTAGCTACGTTTGTTACAACATGGATGGAACCTGAAGCACGTCAGTTGATGACTGAAACTTTTGATAAAAACATGATAGATAAAGACGAATATCCTCAAACAGCAGAAATTGAAATGCGGTGTGTTAATATGCTGGCACATCTTTATAATGCTGAGTCAGGTACAAATGAAGAAAGTTGCGGATGTTCTACAATTGGTTCCAGTGAAGCAGCAATGCTTTGCGGAATGGCTTTTAAGTGGAATTGGAAAAAACGGATGCAGAAAAAAGGCAAGCCTGCAGTAAAGCCGAACTTGGTAATGAGCAGTGACGTACAGTTATGCTGGGAAAAATTCTGTGTTTACTGGGAAGTTGAAGCACGATTTGTTCCGATGGAAAAAGGTAAATATACTTTAAATGTAGACAAAATGATTGAACTGTGTGATGAAAACACCATCGGAGTAATAGGTATTTTGGGAACAACCTATACCGGAGAATTCCAACCGATATCAAAACTTAACGATGCTATAGATAAATATAACAAAGAAACCGGGTATGAGGTACCAATACATGTCGATGGTGCAAGCGGAGGTTTCACTGCACCTTTTCTACAACCTGAAATGAAATGGGATTTCAGATTAAAATGGGTTAAATCTATTAATACTTCAGGTCATAAATTCGGCCTTGTATATCCCGGTGTAGGTTGGGCCATCTGGCGTGACTGGGAAGAACTCCCGGAAGAACTGATTTTTCATGTTAACTACCTTGGTGGTGATATGCCAACATTCGCCCTTAATTTTTCAAGACCGGGCAATCAGGTAGTAGCACAGTACTACAACTTTATCAGGTTGGGTTTTGACGGCTATAAAAAAATCCATACTACTTCTTTAAGTGTAGCAAATTACTTCAAAGATGAGCTTGAAAAAACAGGTATATTTGTCAGTATGATCAGAGAGCTGCAGATGCCTCTAGTGGCTTTTAAGGTCAAAGAAGAACTAGCTAAAAAATATGATGTTTTTGAGATCTCAGAAAGGTTACGCCATAGTGGATGGCTTGTTCCAGCCTATACTCTTCCTGAAGACTGTAAAGATTTAGCAATTTTAAGAATAGTCTGCAAAGAAGGTTTGAGTTATGATTTAGCAACACTATTAATGGATAACATAAAAAAGATAATAGCAGACATCGATAAAACAGAAAAAATTTCTGTTAAAAAGAAAATGGAAGATGCAAGTAAGTTTAAGCTTTGTTAAAAATAAAAAAATAAAATAAACATTAATAATGCCTGTATTAAATATTTAGTACAGGCATTTTATATTCTTATAATACAGTAAAAATTTACTCAGCCATTTCCAAAGCAATTTTCATCATATTTGTAAATGCGCTTTGCCTTTCTTCACTAGTAGTGGCTTCATGTCTAACCAGAGAGTCAGAAACTGTTAATAAACATGCTGCTTTTTTGCCAGTAGCCTGAGCATTGGCAAAAAGAGCAAATGATTCCATATCAACAATCAGGCAATTATGTTCATCATGAATTGTTTTGTAGTCATCAAAATTATTTCTGTAAAAAACATCTGATGAATGGAAACGGCATAGCCTCATAGGAATATTTAATTTTTCAGCATTGGCTATTAATTTTGCATTCAACTCGGGACTTGCTTTGAGTACATCGTCCTTACTAACACCCTGAGTAGCAGCATAAGAAGACTCACTCCATGTGTCCTCTGCAAGTACAACATCAAACAGGTTCAACTCAGGAGAATATGCTCCCCCGGAACCAATTCTAATTATATTTTCAACATCATAAAAAGAATAAAGTTCAAAAGAATAAATGCCTATACTGGGCATCCCCATGCCGGAACCCATTACAGTTAATTTTTTACCATTATAAAGACCGGTAAAACCAAGCATCCCTCTTACACCGTTGATTTGTTCTACATTAGTTAAGAATGTATCGGCTATAAATTTAGCTCTCAACGGATCTCCAGGCATTAAAACTGTTTTAGCAATTTTACTTTTATCTGTCACTTCAATATGCGGGGTAGGGATCATTGTAAACTCCTTTTTTTCAACTAATTAAACGAATTGTCTAAAAATGAATATTATATTTATTATATTCTAAAACTTAACTATCAGCAATACTTAAACGGGAACTTTATCAATCATTTTTTATTAATATATATTTTTCATCTTCACATGGAGGTTCAAAGCCGGGCGAATAGAATTCAAACATATCATCCGTAATTTCTATAGCACCATCAGGTTGTATATTATTTCGGATATGAAGCCTATTCCTAATACTATTATCGGTACATTCAACAAAATAGAGTTTTGATTCAGCACCAATTTCAGATGCAATTTTTCTATATCTTTCTCTGTCTTTATATTTCCAAAAACCGAAATCTAAGATTACGTCCCCTCCCCTAATCAGTATTTCTCCAGCCACGCTCCAAACCACATCGCAACACCTGTAAAAATAGTCATCAAACTGTTCTTTTTGGGGCATTTCAGGGTATAGTTTCAGCATCCACTCATCGGGTGTAAACCTAATTGCACCTGTCTCCTGTTCCAATTTTTTAGCAATAGTAGTTTTTCCGGCCCCAATCTGACCACAAATTAAATAAATTACCGATTTTTTATTTTTGTTGTTCATAATTTATATTTTGTAATAAAATTACTACCTTTCTAAATTCTAAATCAGAAAATAGAATATCCTCCATCAATAATAAAATTATCTCCGGTATGATATGAACTTGCTGCACTCATCAAGTATACAGCTATTCCGGCAATATCCTCAGGTGTTCCCCAACGTCGCGTAGGTATTCGGGGCATCACAGCATCAGCAAAGCGTTTCGAATTCATATGTTTTTTAATAATATCAGTTTCAATCCAGCCGGGCATAATACTATTTGCAGTAATCCCGTATCTGGCAAATTCAACAGCCAATGACTTAACCATTGAAACAAGTCCTCCTTTTGTAGAGGCATAGGGTTCATTACCGGAAAAACCCTCAACTGCAGACAAGCTGGATGTTACAATTAACCTTCCGCCAATCCCTTCCTTTTTAGAACGTGAAACCATATATCCAGCGCTTTTCTGTAAAACATTAAATGCACCGGTCAAATTAACTTTCAAAATATTTTCCCAATCGTTCTGTTTAATTCTTAAAAAGGATAAAGCATGTCCGGCAACACCTGCATTAGCAAAACAGGCATCGACCCTCTCATGCCTCTCAATAAATGCATCAAAACAAATATCTACAGTTTTCCTGTCAGAAACATCACATACCTATGCGGATATTTCAGTTCCAAACTGTTCAAGGGTCTTCAATGCTGCTTCGTTCTTTTCCGCATTGGTCCCCCATATGCATACATTGCCGCCGGATTGTGCAACAGCTTTAGCTATACCCAGGCCAATTCCACCATTCCCGCCTGTTATCAAAGCTGTTTTTCCTGTTAGATCAAATGGATTTTTATTCACTCTAAGAACCCTCCAGTTATAAGGTTGTTTTAAAACCAATAATAATCAGCTAGCAGTTTAGTCTTTTTCCGCAACCTCAGACCTCACTCCAACATTTCATAGCTCCATCTGTGAACAGGCGAAGAAAGACATCCCAACACTCGTTCGAGAAGAAAACCTTCAAGATTATTATATGAATAACCAAATGTGGCCCGAATCCCCATGGACACAAATTCTACGGCTCTGTCCAATGCGATCGGAAGGCTGTCACCTTGTAATAATGCACCTAGGATTACACTTGTAAAGGCATCACCGGTACCTGGATAAGACCCAGGAAGATAGTCACATGAAACCTTCCAGTAACGCTTATCCGCTCTATTATAGGCAATAGCGGATGTAGTTTTTTTATCTTTCCTTTCAGGAACACTGGTTACAATTACAATATCGGGGCCCTGCTCTGACAGTTCCAAGACCCATTTTTTCACTTCTTTCTCTGTAATTTGCGTCACATAAGATTTATTTAGCAACAACGCCGCTTCAGTTAAGTTTGGGGTTATAATATTTGCATGTTTAATCAGCGAACGCATCTTAGTAACCATACCTTTAGCAAAAGGACCGTAAAGCTCGCCATCATCACCAAGCACCGGATCAACAACAATCAGTTGATTCTCTCTCTTAAAAGATAATATCATTTCTTTAACTATATCTATCTGTTCTTCTGAACCGAGAAAACCGCTGTAAATAGCATTAAAATTAATATTAAGCGTTTTCCAGTGAGATAGAAACTCTCTCATATTACTGGTTAAATCAACAAGTTTATAGCCGGGGATTTGACTGTGCGTAGATAATACGGCTGTCGGCAATGGTGAGACCTGCATTCCCATAACAGATAATATAGGTATTACTACAGTCAATGATGATCTGCCAAATCCGGACAAATCATGTATTGCCGCCACTTTTGGTATTGGATTCATATTAATTCCAGTTCAAATTATACATATTTTCAAATAAATAACTTATAAAAAAAATCTTCTGAGTAAATAAATCTTCACTTCTGATTTATTGTAATATTTTGTTCTTTTATTAATTCCTAAGTATCATTTTAACATATACGGCATAAATTTGTAGGCATTTTACATTAATAATTGCCTGTTATCAATGTTTTATAGCATTCATTGCCTCTCTTCTACGTTTTAACAAACGTGTTTTTCTTATTTTTCTGTATTTAATAACCATTTTTTTTGAAATAAAGTAACCGACAATTGCAGATATTCCTCCAATAATAGCTCCTCCAACCATATAAGATAGAATAATATAAAAACCGATATTCCAGCATTTTTCAAAGGTAAATGACGTAAAAACATCCTTTATCATCAACTTAATATTTTCAATACTTAGAGGTTCTCCTAATACCCTGGACCCCAGATAACAAAAGCCAAGATACATAAAAGGAGTTGTATAAGGGTTTGACACCCATGTAAGAGCAAATGCAACTATCTTGTTAGCTCTAAAAATAATGGCAAAAAAAATAGCTAAAAGAGCTTGGCCAAGTGGAATAGCTGTACCCAAAAACAAACCTAAAGCGACACCTAATGCTATAGCATGAGGAGAACCATCCGCACGAAGCAGCTTATAATAATATTTTTTTACTAAACGCCCTAATTTCCGCAGCATTATTAATAAACCTCCTCTGAAACTACTTTTTTTTGTCCAGTAATTTTACGAATTATTTAAAAACACTTATTGATTTTTTAGCAATAAATCAATAAGTAATTAGTGTTAATTTGTGCAATTCGTGGATAAACTCCTCTTGTTTCTTACAAGACAAAACTTTGTACACAAAGCCACAATTCAACTAAGTATCGTGCCTATACCCAGAATATCTGCAATATTGGCCTTTGGGTCAATAACTGGTTCGATCAATGAAGTTTTACATGTCATAAGCGTTGCTACTCCTGGACCATGCCCCGCCCGTAAACAGTCACTATGAACGATAATGCCAATAGTTACAGCCCCTTTACGGTATGCTCTCCCATATCTATTGTCATGATCTATTAAAGCTACAAAATCACCAAACCTAATTTTATTTAGCTTATATTTTTCAACTGTTTCAGAGTCGCTTGTCATAATATCATAATCACCGCTTGCTACATGTGCTTTTCCTACACCTGACCCCATACATACAGCAGGTACAACCGTTGTCACCGGAACCCGAAGCTTGGAATCAACTTCTTTTATCTCCATCTTTTTAAGTAGTGAAGATGCAAGGTTATAAATCATTATATCGGGATAATCGGTAAGTTTGAGTCCCAACCCTTTAGAAAAAATAATTATTTTATCATCATAGATAAGCTTTTCTTTTACATCTCGAGAAAAATCTATAATAACGTGTTCAGAACCTCCGTGATGGCCAATGACATAACCTATAGCTCCTTTCGCTTCTCCAGTAATAACCTTAGCCATATTTCCTACACAAGAATAAAGCTGAAGCGATGAATTAGGGTGTTCCATAGGTTTTTTTGTGTCACATGTACAACTTACTCCAGGTTCAACATGATCTCCAGCCCAACCAAATGCAGTATCTCCGACCTGAACATTTACTGTTATTCCACCAATACTTGGAAGAATAAACGGTACACCATCATGGTCTAAACACCAATTAGTTACACCTTTTGGAAACCCAGGATTACACTGCAATAAAAATTCAATTACTTTTTCTTCGTTTGTTCTAAGCATATTGTGTCCTCTCCTCAAACTAAAAATTTAGTGATTTGTTTTGCATCAGCATTGTCGTGATTGTAATCCCAGTTGTTACCTTTTTTTAGATTCTTTTTGATAAAGCTTGTAAAAACGGCCTCGCTGCTTACTATGAGTGTAAGAGCCGGGACGGCCAATGTCATTAAGTTAAGTATAATATGTAAATATATTTATTATAAAAAAAGAAGTAAAAGACCAAGAGTTTTACGTGAATTCAGCTAAACAATTTTTGTGCCAATCTATTAAAATAATATAGCACAGAATCTAGAAAACTCTAAATTTATTGACAAATATAAAGCAAGTTCTTTGAAATATTAAATTATGATGATTTATGCGTAGATGCTCCGACTACAGCTGCATTTTTAATAGCAAGAAGAAAAATGAGACATGGAGCTTTTATTGATCAGAGTAAAATTCTTACAAATTCCTTTTATAAATCTTGTAATTATGGGTGCATCAATCCGTCAATAACATAGACAAATAGAAAAACCTTTTTCTTGCCTCATGGTTAAACAATGGTGGTTTATCAAATTCTTCTATTTCGTTTTTCTTATAAGTTGATTTTTATTTAATATTACATAAAAACATATAAGATAACCCATTGAAATAAACTATATAATCAAATACTTTATTATGATAAAGTATTCTTACATATTAATTAAAGATTAAAAAATTATGCTTATAGGTTATAAGAGAGTTTCTAAGAGTGATGGAAGCCAGTCTTTATATCTACAAAAAGATGCTTTAAGCAAGGCTGGAATAAAACCAGAATATATATGAAGACCTAGAAAAGATTACAGACCTGGCCTTGAAGCCTGTCTCAAATCCCTGTAACCAGGGAATACTTTAGTTGTTTGGAAGCTTGATAGACTCGATAGTAACCTCAAATATTTAGTTGATCTTGTAGAAGACCTAAAAAATATTAATATAGGCTTTATAGTTTTAACCGGACATGGGGCCAATATTGATACAACAACATCTAATGGGAAATTAATTTTTGGTATATTTGCAGCACTTGCAGAATTTGAAAGAGATTTAATAGCAGAAAGAACCAAAGCAGGGCTGGAAGCTGCAATGGCAAGAGGAAGAAAAGGCGGGCGGCGTCCAAGAAAAGTGACAAAACAGGTTCTTAAAATGGCTATGACTGCCATGTATGACAGGAACAGTATTGCATCGAAAATTGCTAAAGACTTAAACATAACTCCTACAACTTTATATATGTATGTCAACGGAGATGGATCACTAAAAGAAGCAGGAGAAAAACTTTTAGCTAAAAAGTAATGCTTTTATAATTATAAATAAAAACGGTTATATTTATGCACAACCAAGATAATTTATGTGACAATGTTTTAAGCTTGCTGAGAAAAATAACACGATCTATAGATCAGAGATCCAGAAGCCTTATTAAAGAGTACGGCATAACTGTTCCTCAATTATTAATACTTAAGGAAATATGTAACAGTGATGAACTTATTAATGCGAGCCAAATAGCCAGCTCAATTAGCTTAAGCCCTGCAACTGTTACTCCAATTATTGAAAAGCTTGTACTAAGAGGATATTTAAAAAGAGAAAAATCAAATATAGACAAGAGAAAAATTTCACTTATTGCAACGGAGAAAGGGGTAAATTTAAATAAAAATACTCCTACTTTAATGCACGAGCAGTTTGTAAAAACATTTAATGAGTTAAAAAGCTGGGAGCAGACAATGCTTTTGACATCGCTTGAAAGAATAGCAGATATGATTAATATAAAAGTTGAAGATACAGCCCCGATTCTTGCCCCAACAACAATAGAGTAAATTTATTTTTTATTGCCCGAAGCAATATCTAACATACTTACACTAATCGGCTCTACTCCTGCTAGTTTTAAATTTATAAGTCTTTTTCTTTCAATTCGTTTATAAGGAATAAATATTGCTATTACTAAGCCAATTCCAAGTAATATATAAAAGAAGTAATTGATTCCAGAGAAACTTATTTCCTCAAAAACAGTTGCAGCCATTGGGGCAAATCCTGCAATTGCAACTCCTATCCCGTAGCTAACTGAACACCCAGAGGAACGTACATGCTGAGGAAATATTTCTGTATAAAACGGTGTAGATGCACCTTGTACCCATGCTGTTAGTACAGCAAGAAGAACGGTAGATATTAGTACATGTAAATAATCAGGATGATTTAAGAGCGCAAGAACAGGGAAGCTAACTCCAAAAAATACAGCTAAAGAAAGTAATAATGTTAGTTTTCGCCCAATAAAATCTGAAAGTAAACCAAATAAAGGAACACAAAGACAAAGGCAAATCAAGGATATTACATTTATTTCTAAGGCATCACCCATGGCAAGTTTTTCTACATCAACGGTAAAGGTGACAAAGTATGTTATAACAAGATAATAAAGAGATGATGATACAGTTGAAAGAAGAATTACAAATATTGCGCTTTTTTTATATTCTTTTAATAATTGAACTAAAGGAATTTTTTTCTGCACTTGTTTATTGTCTGGTATTTTTAAATTAAATTCCTTTAGTTCTGTTTTATGCTCTTCTCCTCTTAGTATAAACTGGCAAATGAGCAATATAATGCTTAGCCCAAAAGGTATTCTCCATGCATATGACTGCATATTCTGAGGTAAAAAGGTTATCACTATGTAACTTACAACTGCTGCAAAAACAAAACCTATCACGGATACAGAATATGAGATGCCATTATGAAATCCTTTAAATCTAAAGTTCTCTTCTTCTGTTGTAATCGTTAATAAATTACTATATTGACCTCCGGCAGAAAGTCCTTGAACGACTCTAAGAATAACAAGAATTATCGGAGCTGCAATTCCAATAACACTGTAAGTTGGAAGCAATGCCATCGCCATTGTAGGAATACTCATAAAAATAATTGCTAAATTCATAGCATAATACCGTCCAATTTTATCGCCAAGGTGTCCGAAAAGTACACCTCCCAACGGTCGAGCTAGAAACCCAACACCAAATGCCGCAAAAGTTGCTAATAGTGCAATAAAATGATTAGAATCGGGAAAGAATTGTAGCGCTATGGTATTAGCAAAATAGCCATATAGGCAAAAGTCATACCACTCGATAATATTTCCAAATGATATTTTTAGTATACGAATTATATTATTTTTCATTCACCCCTTTTAAGCCTAAAAAAATACTTATATATATATTTTGTGAACAATAATAAGCTTAAAATAGTATATATTTAATAATATTCAAATTAATTCGTGTACGTAATATATTTATATATTTTAAAAGGGTATAAACAAATAAAAGTGCTGTTTTGATAAATGGATGTGTAATTGACAAGAAAGAGTCGGTTAGTATTGTAAAATGAAAAAAAATTAAGGATTGCTGGAGAAGGTTATTTACAGCTTTATAGAATGTAATAAAAAAACTAAAATCTATGTTTAGTATTGACAAACCTACTTTCTTTCCGTATAAATAACTATAGAATTTAAAAAATTTAAACATTAACAACAGAATTCTTAATAACTATGAATAGTTCCAACAATAAGCCAGAAACACTCAAAATCAAAAAAGCAGCACATAACAAACCTAAACCAACAGCTAAATTAGATAGTTTCAAAACTCTCCTTAAAAAAAAAGCAATATCCTTGATGCCGGTTGCGGCAGTGGTAAAAATTCTGTTTATCTTTCACAACTTGGATTTACTCTGACAGGTATAGATATTTCAGATTATCAGATAAATCTTGCTCAAGAATCAAATAATAATAACATTACTTATGATGTTGGAAATATGGCCAATCTGCCTTACGAATCAAGCTCATTTAATGGGGCCTTCTGTACATATTCCCTCGAAGCAAGCGAATATGTAAAAAGCCTTAAGGAGATTGCACGAGTACTAAAAGAAGATGGTTTTTTTATTATAGTTTCACTATATAAAATAGAATATCATCATTTTAAACCATTTAATTTTGAAATTCCTATAGGAAAATTTATTGACACTATTCGTAAATATTTCAAGGTTATTAAAAAGGAACATGACTCATATAACGAATCAGATAGATATGGGTTAAATACTAAATATAGAATTAAATTAATTTTACAAAAAAAGTAAGGAATATTATTATGGGTGAGCTAGTCGTTGCAGGCGTTATTATGCTGGGTTTATTTATTTATATGCTCTATGCATTACTATTTCCGGAAAAATTTTAATTTCACTGTTAAACTTTTTTTAATCTTCTAAACTAACATCTTACTAAGAGAATTATTGCATGACAACACTTGGTATTATAAAAATATTATTATATGTTCTAATTTTGGTTTTAATTACCAAACCTCTAGGCACATACATTAAAAAAGTAGTATGCCGCGAAAAGACTTTTTTAGACAAAATACTTTCACCAATAGAAAAAGGTATTTATAAATTATGCCTTATTGACTCTGAGACAGAACAAAACTGGAAATCTTATGCAGTTAGCGTTTTACTGTTCAGCCTGTTTGGTTTTATTTTTTTATTCTGTTTACAACTATTCCAATACCACCTTCCTTTTAATCCTGAAAAATTTACAGCAGTACCTGGAATATTAAGCATCAATACAGCTATAAGTTTTGTTACAAATACTAACTGGCAGGCTTATGGAGGAGAAACTACCCTCAGTTATTTTGTTCAAATGACCGGGATGACTGTTCAAAACTTTGTTTCTGCAGCTACAGGGATTGCTGTTGCTGTTGCTTTGTTTAGAAGTTTTGCACGAAAACAAACTGATGATATTGGTAATTTTTGGGTTGATTTAACAAGAATTACTTTATGGATACTGCTTCCATTATCTGTAGTAATTAGTATTTTCTATATTTTTCAGGGAGTTCCGCAAAATATCAGTAACTATGTAATAGCACACACACTTGAAGGAGGACAGCAGATAATACCACAAGGCCCAGTAGCTACTCAGGAGGTGATAAAATCTCTTGGGACTAATGGTGGAGGTTTTTTCTCAGCAAACTCAATGCATCCTTATGAAAACCCGACAGGGTTAACCAACTACATCCAGGTTCTTACAATTTTTGCTATTGGAGCAGCTTTGACATATACCTTCGGTTTAATGATCAAAAGCACTAAACAAGGCTGGACTATCTTAGTGGCTATGTTCACTCTCTTCATAATACTTACCTTCTGTATGTACTATTGTGAAGGTGCAGGAAACCCTAAAATAGCTAAAGCTGACAGTATAGCTTCAGCGTCTGGATACATACCTGTTAATATGGAAGGCAAGGAAGTACGTTTCGGGATAGATGATTCAGTATTGTATACAGCTGTTACAACATCTGCTTCCGACGGAGGAGTTAACAGTGATATTGACAGTTATAATCCACTTCCTGAAGGAATAGCCATGTTCAACATGGCTATCGGAGAAATAATTATCGGTGGTGTCGGGACAGGCATGTACGGAATGTTGATGTTTATTCTCTTAACAGTATTTATTGCAGGTTTAATGGTTGGTAGGTCACCGGAATTCTTAGGTAAAAAAATAAGTGTTAATGAAATGAAATGGGTCATGATTGCTCTACTGATCTCTCCATTCTGCGTTC
>CAZGAI010000057.1:0-12698 GCA_964523175.1 uncultured Victivallales bacterium
AATTCTATTTGGACTTTTTATTTTGCCTTTAGCTAGAAAGGGTGTGAGTTCTGGAGTTCAATGTTTTTTTATTAAAAAATCAGCAGAAACTCTAAGATGTAGAAGGATTGCTTTCACATTCATTATACTCCATGGAAATTTTATTTTCTATTAGCGGCAACATGGCATTTATTACTTTTCTGATATCATTTTACTTTTTAACATTAATGAAATGTTGATAAACAGTATGTTCAGTAGATCTTTTTTGAGTTTGTCAGGAGATAAGTCATATTTTTTTTTAACATAATAAATCCTTACTATATGGTTTTGACTTTTAATAAATTGATAGAAAACTAAAATAAGCTTGACTTGGAATAGATGTTGGAATGAATAGTGCTCTGGTTGGTGTTTTTTCTAAAACGGGTGAAAAGTTATCTTTTGTGAGTCTTAATGCAATTAAAAAATATCAGTATTGCAATATTATTAGTTGATGGTAAGATTATAGACGTTTCAGGGAAAAAGTATTATGAAATACCCTGGCTTTTTTGGGATTTTCTTGCTGAAAAAAGCAATACTGGAGAGAATATAGATTCCAAGCAAATGGAGCGTCTGTATTATAAGATATTATCAGAAAGCATTTCAGAGAAATAAATTTTTGCAATAGTTAGGTTCTTAAAATGGAAATAAAATTAAATAGCCTTGTTGTGTATAAGAATAATTCTGCACGTGTTATTAGTGTCGGTGATAAACTTGAAATCGAACTATTAAATAAAAAAACAAAGAGTGTTCGTCCAAAGGACTTACTGGCTATTCACAGTGGGCCGATAGAAAATTTAAGTATACTTAGTGTTCTTTTGCCTGAGCAAGAGAATGTTAAGGATGCCTGGGAACTTATACTTGAAAGTAGTGTAAGCCTGTCTGAACTTGCTGAATTGGTTTTTGGAGAGAGTACTCCAACTACTGCCTGGGCTGCCTGGGAGCTCCTCTGTAACGGCCTGTATTTCAGAGGAACAGTTGATAAAATTGAAGCAGCTTCTGAAAAAGAAGTTGAAGAAATACTTTTAAAAAGAGAATCTAAAACTGCAGAGGAACAGGAAAGAAAAAAACTTCTGGACCGGATAAAGAATAATAATATACTCCCTGATGATTCAAAAAGTATGAGGGAGATAGAACAGGTAGCCTTGGGACAAATTACTAAGAGCCGTTTAATGCAGGATTTAAAACAGGAACAGATTCCTGAAAAAGCCCATGCTCTTTTATTGAAAACAGGTTTTTGGGATAACAGTATTAATCCCTACCCACAGCGTTTTTCTCTTTTAGATCAGCAAGTAGAACCCGTAATACCAGATTTGCCGCAGGAAAACAGGCGGGATTTGACCCATCTTGAAACTTTTGCTATTGATGATGAAGGCTGCAGCGATCCAGACGATGCTTTAAGTTTTGACAATGGTTTCTTATGGGTACACATTGCAGATGTAGCGGCGATAGTGCAACCTGGAAGTGAATTGGACTTATATGCTACTGAACATGGGACAAACTTGTATATTCCAGAAAAAATAGTATCAATGCTGCCTATTGGCATAACTCAGAAACTGGGACTTGGACTGTCTGATATTTCGCCGGCGCTATCATTTAAATTAAAACTTGACAGTGAATCCAATGCCCGAATAGAAGAGATAGTTCCGAGTTTGTTAAAAGTGAAGCAGATAAGCTATGAAGAAGCAAATAATCAGCTCGACACTGAACCGTTAAGAAGCATATATAATCTTACCCATAGTTTTAGAGAAAAGAGATATAGTAATGGTGCTGTTGAGATTAATCTCCCTGAAGTCAAAATTAAAAAATCAGATGATAAAATACTTATAACACCTATTCCAGCATTAGCCAGCAGAGCTCTTGTTACCGATGCCATGCTGATGTGCGGAGAGGCTGTGGCAAGGTTTGCTCTAGAGAATGAAATACCAATTCCTTTTGCATCACAGATTATTGGGGATAACGTTTATCTCGCTGATGATTTAGCAGGGATGTTCGCATGTCGCAGAAAATTTAAACCTGCTGTTATACAAACGGTATCAGAAAAACATTCAGGCCTGGGTCTTGAACATTATACCAGAGTAACAAGTCCGTTAAGGAGATATCTTGATTTACTTGTCCATCAACAGCTTCGTGCATACTTAAAAGATGATTTTCTTATGAGTGAAGAGGAAATATCAAATAAAATTTATTCAGTTAGAGCCGTTGTACGGAATAATATTACAGTTGAGCGAAATTCTAACAGGCACTGGACTCTTGCTTATATGGCTTCTGTAAAATGGAGTGGTGAAGCAGTTTTAGTAGATAAATATGAGAATAAGGGGACCTTTCTCATACCGGATCTTGCTTTTGAAACCAGGTTGGCTATTGACAGGAGCATGATGCTAAATTCCAATGTCATGCTTTCATTTAATGGCTGTGATCTTGCAACTTTAAACGGTAGTTTTCTGTTATTAAGTTAAGTAAAGTATGATGTGAACGTCTACGTTCTTAGGTCGTAACTGTTCTTTCAATTTAGTTATTTATTTTCTCTAGCCTGATTTCGTATTAGTGTTAATATTCCTGCTATCATTACTATTCCTCCCGCCAGCTGCACAGAACTTAAGTAGCTGTGATTAACAAAATAATCCAGGGTGACCGCTGCAATTGGCATGCTTAATTCACAGAAAGCGGCAATGCCTGCCTTAACATGCTTCAGTCCAAGGTAATAGAGATATACTGAAAGAAGTCCGCTTATGAAAACAATAAGTACTACTATCAGCCAGTTTTCTGAAGTAACATTATGAAATAAATATAAATTTCCGGAAACTAACACAAAAGCACCCAGAATTAATGCAGTTATTATGTAGCGATAGAAAGTTATTGTAACTGAAGAATACCTATTAGTAATGCATTTACCGAACACAGTGGCACTGCCGAAACAGAAAGCGGCAAATACTGCCAGCAGGCATGCATAAACTGTTTCTGTATTGCCGTCCATTGCCGGCAGGTTAAAACCGAAAGTTAAAAAATATCCCCCGCACAATGTTATTATTGTTAATAGAAGAAAATGTCTGGAGATTCTCTCTTTTAAAATTATATTTGCAAGAAGTATAGCAAAAATAGGTTGCAGTTTCTGAAGGAGCACAACGACTGATAAGTGATGAAAATTGACTAAAAACAATGCTTTCACAATTGCTAAAGTACCCAAAATAGCACCGAACAATGAAATTAATATTAATATCACCCAGTCTTGTTTTGTGAAAACTTTTATATATTTGTACTGTTTATAAAAGAAAACTGTCAAAAAGAGAAACGGGAGAAAATGTATTAAAAATACTACAAAGAAAGTTGGGAGATTTGAGAGGTGCGGTATGAAAATTATACCCGAAATACCCCATAGAGCGGCAGCAATTGAAATTGCGATTGCACTTAAATATGTTTTGTTTAACATTTATGTTTTACCAATTAGTTCTTGGCGCATGGCACAACCGCCTTCCAGAACGATTTTTACATCAGGGCTATAAAAAAGGAAGCCTGAAAAAATCAGACTTCCTTCAGTTTAATTAATGTATTCCTTTAGCATAATGTGTTCAATATGCCTTTTAGTTAAAATCCGGCTAATCTGTCCGGTGACGGTAAATCGCTAAGATAATAATATAATTCCTTGTTATTTATCCTTCTGTTGTTAACAGATTTTTTATTTTTTTTACTATTACAATGCTTTAACACTTTTCTTATATTTGTATTCATTTACTTTCTCCTGTTTAATTTAAATAGTAACTGTAGAAAACTGATTTTCTATCTACAATGGAGATGAGAAAGTATTTATGCATTTGTATTTAATTGTTTATGGATTAGAAACCCTGCTGTACCATCAAAACATGTTACAGCAACATTAGTAGAATCAGAAGTTTTATAAACGTTATATATTGCATTATATAAAACCTCCCTGCTGTTTGAAAGGGAATTTTTATAATCTTTTTTTAAGTTCTGCTTGTGAATAGCTAAAAAGTTTTCTACAACTGGGGGTATTACCTCTTTAGGTACAAAGTCATTTATACAAAGATGATTTTTTGTAGATACATGATTATGCCCATTTTTTAATAATGAATCAGTTGTAGACGATACAACTTGAACACACTGTCCTGTATTGCAAAGATCCTGTGTATAACTTATTGTTATGGGATCATTAGAAGAAGTCGAAGCTTCATTTGCGGAAAAGGCAGGAGCAACGGTAAAAAATAAAAGGCAGAAAAACAATGCAGGAAGTAGAAAATAACTTCTTAGCTTTGCTATATAACTTTCATTAAATTTTATTTTTTTCTCTGGCATTTTTCTGTTTTTTGGTTGTTTTAAGATATTGCTTTCCTGTGAATTGTGGAATATAGAAAATTATCTTTAGTGTTTCAATTATTCATTTATGAGAATAGAAGGATTAAAGTGAAGGTTTTAGGCTCTTTTTTAGTAATGTAATTGTGACTGCAATACCGCATGAATAAATACTCCTACGATTTTAACTGTTTTATGACTTTTATGAAATCATTTACCAATTTTAACTGGATAAATTTAACACACCATATTTACAAAGCAAATTGAAATTAGCAGTTTTTTCTGTCAGCGGTCTTTTTTATGAACACAGAAAAATTGTTATAGTCTAAACTAAAGCTATTTAGAAAGAAAAATTTTTGCCTGAAAAAAACTGATTTATTTCTCCAGTAATATTGTATGAATAGAAGGAGATGAAATTTTTTGGTCTATTTTAAGCATTTCATTATATTGTTCTGGATTAAATATAGACGGCTGCAGATTTATATTAACTTTTTGATTCCATTCTCTGCCGCTTGTTGTTTGCTCTTTGCCGTCTCCTGATGATGTACTTAATTTAATTTTACCGGAATTGTTTGGAAGAGAAATTTTTTCTTTTCTAGGTGTTATAACCTCTTTTTTAAAATCCTGTGGGAACTTTACTTTGATATCATAAAGTAAGTTTGTTCTACGGTTCTGGTAATAGGGATAAAACCTTTTATCTTTCCCTAAATTAAAAATATTATTTAAATATAAGGGTGTTTTGAAGTAGTTGTAATTATTGTTAATAATACTAAAGTCAGTGACTCTAACTGAAAAATTTTCAATTCCGGGATAGTTAGTGAAGTTAGTAGTTAGTTTACTAAGTGGCTCAGCAGACTGTGAAACGCCGGCTACTGCTGACTGGTAATATCTATCCCTTTGTTCGGGTCTAAGCTCAGAGAATTTTTTATTATATGCTCCAAAATAATTTCCGTAGTATTTTTTTGTAATCACCAGGTCCGCTGCTCCGTTATTATCAAGCTTTATCCGGTAATTAAAAAATATTTTACTGCTTTTGTTTTTTAGTGGTTTTATGGTTGTTGGGGTCGCTGTATTTAAGTTCAAACCAAGGTTGTATTCATTTTCAGTTGAGCCTAAAACCGAGTATTCATCTGTGTCATTCAGATATACGATGGATCCATTTTCTATTTTTACTGCGATCAAAACTTTATTAAAGAAATCGAGCTGCGGTGCTGCAAGTACTGGTTCAATTATTTGTCTAATATTAGAAGGATATTTTGATGAGAGTACAAATTCCGGGTTTAGACCTGTTGCTTTAAGCATTGAATATAGTACTATTGCCCGGTCAGCGCTGTTCCCATAGCCGTCTGCTAGTGTTTTTGCAGCAGGGGTAATTGAAGTCAGAGGCATTTTTGTAAAAGTAGGGCCTGCCTGTCTGATATTTCTTGCTGTATAATTTCTAATCGCAGTAATTTTATTCTCAATACCTTTTTGATCTGCTGTAAGTTTTTTAACTAAAGATCTTATTTCAGGAAGAACATTGGCTGATTCGATAAATTTCTTATGTAGTTGAGTTGAATATATTTTCCAGTCACCGGTGGAAACGATAATGGTTGGTAGGAAAGTCCACGCCGGCGGTAGTGAAGATTCTTTTCTAAGTGCTTTTTGGTTTTCTGTACTCCATTCATAATTAATATTTTCCGAGGATTCAACCTTTTTTTCTATTACACTATTTAGATTTTTTCGGGTAATTTTAAATTCTATATTCTTGGGTACAGATACTTTATAACTGGTTTTTTCTGCTGGATTAATTTTTCTAAATGATGTCGTATGTGAGAAAAACGGCCTGTTTTTTGCCTGATATGTTACCTGTATCTCTATTATAGAACCAATTTCGACACCTGGAAGGTTTAAAACAAGAATTTTTTCTGCCGGATATCTGGGTGCTGAACCCGTCCAGGGAGCATCCATTAAATTAATTTCATCTTTTGATATTTCCTTCTTTTTCCCATCAACACCAGTAACAACAGCCTTCTCTACCTTAACTGATTCCCATATCGGGTTATAAGTGATTTTTATTTCTGAATATTTCTTTTTGCCAGGATAACTAAGTACCTTCATCTTAGCGTAATAATTTTCAGTCCAGTTGTGCCGGTCTTTTAATATGATTTCGGATTTTGTATCAATTATCACAACATCATTCTCACTTATTGTGTCGGGTTTATCGATATTCTTTTTAACAATTGAGAGGATAGGCATTTTTTTCCGGTCTATCTCAAGGTCTTTAAGAATATTTTTCAATTCAAGGTACTTTTTAGGTGAAAACTCAACAACCTTTAACAGAAATTTACCTGTTCCTGTAAGTGTATTATTTCTATGGTCTAACCTTTGTTTATAGCTGATTGTATCATTATTTATATCTGAATAGTCAGGGATAGATTTAAGTTTTAACAGTTCATTACTGATTTTAATTTTAAAGTTTTCTTTATACCCGCAAGTAGTATTTGTTTCAAGTGGATATTTTCTTTTTTTAAGGCCGGCTTCTCTGATAACGTAGTTGATAATACCTACTGTTTTTCCAAACCACGGTAGCGGCAGCATTGCTGTGTCGTTCTCTGCAATGAGAATATTTTTCGCTTCATATTCAATACTAACGGAAAGAGGTTTAGAGGTATCGTGCATATTTTCCGGTGATATTGTTAATGTTATTAACTTTGCCGTTGGCAGGACTTTTCTCAGTACTTTTTCCCAAAAAATCTGTCTACTTTCAGGTGTTAATCCAGCGAAAAAACCTCTGTATGCATTATCATTTATACCATTAAAATCCAGGTTAATATTAGCGATTAATCTTCCTGAAATATCCAGGGAAGCATCAGTATTTATCACCATTAAATTTTTTCCTGCAGGAATGACTGGAGTAGTTTTTAAAGTTTCTCCATTTGGTTTTGCCACAAGATAGCTTTGGTTGCATAAATAAGGAGGTAGTAGCTGCTTTGAATTTTCGTCTGTAGGGTCCATCAATGTATAATGGCCCGGCGTTAGTTCCACACAAGCGATGGCATGGTTAAAGTTGATCATAGGTACCTCTTTATCCATTTTAGGGCCAACCTTGACAAGTACCGGGTATGATTTGAAGCCTGCCAGTTTTAGCATTGACACAAGAAGTGCCGCTTTATCTCTACAAACCCCATATTTATTATCGAAAGTTAGTTTTACATCATGGGGTTCATAGCCGGGTGCATCTTTTTCTGTAGTAATTCCCATATAGCGAATTTTCTGAGAAACATAATAGTAAATTGCTTTGACTTTATCTAAATCTGTTTTCTTTCCCTGTGTCAGTTTTGTTACTTCTTCTTTCATTTCCGGAGTTATTGCATCAATATGCGCTGAACATAGGTTCCAGTACCAGCGTGAAATGGTCTTCCAGTCAGCAACAGTGCTTACTAAAAGACGTTGTACAACCGAAGAAATTGGCGGCATATTCGGCTCAGGGAACATTCTTGGTACATCTTTTACTTCCCATTTATGGGTTGTTGTTTCTTTATTAGAAGTTTTAGTATAGGTAACTGAGTCCTTTACTTTATCAAGCAGATTTATTTTTTTAAGTAAGAGCTTGTTAGGTGAAATAATTTCAAGCGTAAGATGTTTGATAGGTGATGTGTTTTCAAAAACAGAATAGTCGCTCCAGGCATTAGGCATTCTGGGTTTTACCTGATTACGATGGCTGACGTACCTAACTATATCTCCTACCTGTAAATTCGGAATATTTACTTTCAGAATTTTAGAATTAGGATTATAGATATTTGAGTTCATTTGTGAATTATCAATCATGACACGGCTTTGCTTTGAAATATCTATATCCTGAACAGTGCCGTCTGGTTTTATTATTTCTAAGAGAGTGAAGTTAACAGTAGAATAGGGGAGTGTATAGTATAAAGAAAGAGTTTTATTATTCCGTTTCCCTTTTTCAGTAAGAATTTTTAAAAAAGTATCATCCCATATAGTTGATGTTCCATCAGCGTTATACTTTTCAATTATATAGTTGTCAAGCAGTGCTTCATCAGAGTTGGGATAAGTGCTGCAGGTAATAGCCTTAGATATTTCGTAAACTTTGTTACGATCAAGGATGCCATTTGTAAAATCACTTCCAAGGCAGACGTTTTGTATAAGGATGATGAAGGTTATAATAATAAATATTGATGTACTAAATGTTTTTTTCATAGTCTCCCATATATTCTATAATTTTGTTGTTTTAAAATATTTGTTCTTTCCATTCTAGTGACTTCTGAACTTCGATATCCGACCTCATAGTAATCAAAATAAGGCGTAATTAGCTTATTACTAGCTAGTACAAAAGACACAACTAAAGTTGTGAACTCTAACATTACGAAACAACATTGATTGATAATGTCAGAGTTCAAAGCTTCAGCATTGTTTTTACTGTAACAAGCATGAATACAACACACTGCCTCAGACCTCTAACTTCCGGCCTCGGGTTATTTTCCTGTTTCTTCCTGCATCCACTGCTGGGTACAATAATCTAGATATTTATAGGTTTCAAAGTAGCTGTTATTTTGCTGTCTTGAAATTCTGGCAATTTCATTCTGCTCCGGTTTTGCTTTTATGATATTTCCATTGTTATCCATTGCCAGTTTTATTTTTATTTTTCCAATTGGTGTGTCAAGTGTCTTGAATTTGCGGTCTAAAATGGTTCTATTTTCTTTTCTATACCTGACTCCAAGGGTTGTTGTTTCTTTTAGCAGCAAGTTTGATAGAACGGAAGCTTTCTCAGGAGGGCTGAGTATCTGTAGAATCATACCCTGACGTCCTTTTTTTATTGTAGTAGGAATAATAGCAAAATCCAGTGCGCCTTTATCTAGGATTTCCGGGCCAAGGAATGAGAGATGTTCTGCCGGGTAATCATCTATGTTACATTCAATTACGACAATTTCTTCATTTCTACCTATATCGTGATTATCAGCAAATAAGCAAATTCTAAGTATATTTGAAATATTTTCAATATCTTTTGTTCCGGCACCATAACCTGTTTTTTTCAGTATTCCTGTGTGTGGTGTATTCCATTTGTTTGCGATGGTTGTTAATATAGCTGCACCTGTAGGGGTAGTTAGCTCGGAATTAACTGTAGTGAATTTGACAGGAAATTCTTTAACCAGTTCCATGGTTGCCGGCGAAGGTATCGGAATAATTCCATGTGCACTTTTAACTGTGCCCTGTCCTAGTGAAATGGGAGCTGAGATTATGTTGTCTGCATCTAAAGCGTCCAGTAAAATAGCGGCAGCAGTAATATCTACGATAGCATCAATTGCACCTACTTCATGGAAATGAACATGCTGAGTATCCGTACCATGAACTGATGCTTCAGCTTCAGCCAGCTTTTTAAATACAGCGATAGCTGTTTCTTTGGCTTTTGAATTTATTTTATCCGCGGCATTGATAATTGAAATGATTTTATCTAATGTACGTCCATGGTGAAGATGTGACTTACTACTGAGTATTTCTACATTGAAATGTTTTGCTGTTATGCCATTTTTTGATACATTCTTGAAGTGAACAGTAAATTCATCCTTTATTGGAAGACTTTTAAGACCTTCAACTAGGAAGTTCAGATCATTAAAAAATTCAGACATTGCTGCGACAAACATATCACCTGCTATTCCTGAGTGTGGTTCTATATACAGTGTATTATTCATATTTAATGCTAAAGATTATTTATTTAATTATGAAGTCTCGGACATAATTGGCAATACTTTGAGATATTAGACTCTTTTTTTATATTATTCAGTGTTGAAAGAAAATAATAGAACATGTTTAAACTGAAAGTAATTTATTATCACAGATTTTCAATTAATTCAAACACTTTTTTACTTCTAAATCCTTAATTATTGTTTATCTGAGAGAAGTTTGTAAATGCTGTTTATATTAAAAAAATACTTTTTATATACGGTATTGTTTTAAAAATACCAATAATGATATATTTTATTGTTATTTCCAAGTATTAATGTTTAAAAAAATTAACAAAGAAAGTTCTAAAAATGAAGTTTTTAAAATCTATTCTTTTGACTGCTCTCATTGTCACAATTGCATCATGTACGGGAAAAAATGAAACAGATGTGAAAACTCCTGATACAGCAAAAGGTACAGCCGTTAAGGTAGCAGATACAACTAAAAAAGATGTAACAGCAGCTTCGGCTACGGTAAAAGCTACGGCCGATAAGACTGTCGATGCAACTAAAAAAGATGTTGCACCTATTCTTAAAAAATCTGAAATTACAATAAATAAAGTTGTGCAAGCAGCGGATAAAGCTGGTATAAAATATGTTAAAACTATCGATTTTGTTGATGGTAAATGGATATTGGAAACACAGTTTAAAACTACTGAAACTAAATACCTTTATGATATAAAGAGTTCTAAACTTTCTCAAATAGCTACGGAGACAGACCAGGACCCCCTACCTCCCAAAGATATGACTTCTATAATTAATGCAATTAATACTGTAGAGGCTCTGAAGAATAAAACTTATGCAGTGCTGAAAATTGAGGCTGAAGGTACTTTTTGGAAAGTAAAAGCTTTAGACAATGAAGGTCTAAAACATGAAGTATTAGTTAATACGGAAAGCTCTAAAATTATCCATGCTAATAAAGACAACTAATTTTATTTTCTTTTATTAAAAATCTGAAGTCCCATATATTATCTATAGATATTTGGGATTTTTTTTGTTCTAAAATTTAGATTTTAAATAAATGATATTATCTATGAAATATATTGAAAGGGCCTCTTTTTTTCTGGAGAAGTATTTTGAAAAATAACTTATAGTTCTAAAACATCATCCGTACACTTTAAATTATAAAGGTATTGTATTAATTCAAAAAATATTATAAAATTATATTTAAGATAGCTTTGGAAAAATAGGGTAATTATATAGAAGCTTGCATAACGAAGACCGAATTTTTAAAAATACTGATTAATTAAAACCAAAATAAGGGGGGAAGTGAAATGAAACTTACTAAAAAATTAACTGGATTATTAGTTACGCTTTTGGTGTTTCTAGTTATCAATGCTTATTCAGCAGAGTCTGTTATCTACATTCAGGACGGAGCAATAGATGAATTGATGGTACCTGTACTGTTATCAACCATGGATAATGTAAAATTGGAAGGTATTGTCGTAGTTGATGGTGACTGTTGGGCATTCCCTACGGCTGAGTCCCAATGGAAAATAAATTCGCTTATCAGTTTAGATGTTCCTTTAGGCATCAGTAAAGCAGAAGGAGTTAATCCATTTCCTCCAAAGTATAGAAATGATTGTTTAGCCGTAAATGCACTTGATATTCTAAATCCCCCTGGAACTAAAGACAATTGGAAGGTTTATGATGGGGAAGAGCTCATAGCTGGTATTATTAAAAAAGCAACTCAGCCTGTAACAATACTTCTTAATTGTGGTGCAACAACACTAGTAACAGTATTGAAAAAGCATCCAGATCTTCAAAAAAATATTAGTCGAGTGATTTGGATGGGAGGTGCTATAGCTCCCAATGTGGGGAATGTTGTGTATCCACCTGTAGGCACAGGAGGAAAACATTATTACTGCGAATGGAACATGTACTGGGACCCTTCAGATGAAACAGGAGCAGGATGGCTTTTGAAGAATGCTGTCTTTCCTATAGTACTTTTTCCTCTTGATATTACTGATTCATTTCCACTTCGTTTTCAGCAGAAACCTCCATCATACCCCAAGGATCCAACTGCGGTAGCATTTCATGACAAATTAGCAGATCAAGCTAAACTTTATAAATATTCTAAAATAGTATCAGCCTGTTATGCTATAGAATATGATAATACAGGTAATGTTTTCTACTGCTTATGGGATACGGTAACTGCAGTTTATATTGCACATCCTGAATTTTTTAAAATGAAAAACTATGATATTAAAATTGTATCAAGCGGTGGTCTTGGGCGTGTTGGCAATCTTCTTCCAGAAGGGCATCTTATTACAGGAAAAGGAGGAAAAAAAATTCAGGTAGCTGTAGGAATGGCAGATGGGAAGAAAATTTCAGATGTATATGATTATATGGCAAAGCAATATAAACGGTGATCCTTACAAATGGAGGCAGATCTGAAATCATATTAGTTTTCAGTGAAAAATGATTCAAAGGTGAGCAGTAAACAGCGTGCCAAGGCGTAGCTGAAAGCGAAGACTGGTCATCAGTTTTTTATACTTCTCTGTCAAAAACAGCAATAAATGTCGAAGAACTATACTGATAACTGTTGACTTAACACTGATAACTGAGCTTATCTGACTTTTCAGATAAGCTCTAATTAGAACGTGTCTGAAAAGGTTTTTTTAGCCACTAATTACACTGATAATATGAATAAAA
>CAZGAI010000058.1:0-3284 GCA_964523175.1 uncultured Victivallales bacterium
CATTTGTCGGATCACCTACATACACGATTTTTTGGCTCGCTTTATCAACATAAAGACCGGTAATCTTGGCAATATCATCAGGTATATTTATCTCTTTTATCTCTGTCAGCATCTTGGCGTTTTTCCACCAGGTAACTGATTTCGTTCCAGGCATTCCCGTAAAGTCACAATTTAACTGAGATAAAACTATAACATTATTCGGATTATACCGGATGGTATAGGAAAATGATTTAAGAGAAGGATCCTTCTGAGTCCCTAAATTCCACAAATTAGGATCTCCGGTAATAAACTGATCTGAAGGAAGCAAACCACAACATTCAACCGGAGTTATATCCGCTCTGGCAGGATACACAGGCAGCGGCAGCAATACATTCGGAATAAACATTTTATTATTTTTAGAGATGTCTTCAGGTTTTCCATATCCTATATACACAGGTTTTAGGCTTGCTGTATCAATAAAAAGGCCACCGGGATCTTTGTAATTTTTAAAAGTGAAGTCTACAGTCGAATATTCCCTACCGTCAGTAGTTTTTTTTACTCCTGTAACAGCTTTCGAGCCGCATCCTAAAGTTCCCGGAGGTGAATTAGGGGGTAATGGGAAAAAGGTTACTTTCAAATCTGCCGGCTTATAACCGACACCTATATTATCGAAAACAAATACCCCTCTCACTTTTGACGCATGATCATTATCTACCAGCTCTTTATAAAAACTGCCTGATGTAAATGTCTTATTCAGGCTTTTGCAAAAGGATGTATATTTACCTGTTCGATAATTATAATCATCGATAGCAAACCCCATTGTTTGTGATTTACTTGTTGCTTGTGCCGGAAACAATAAGTTGTTATTAGTCTCAAAAGGTTTAATACTTTGTTGATCACGTGGCTGCTTGTTGCCGCCATCAACAAGGTTCAGCCCCATACCGGTTTTATTATCAACTGTTAATTCAACAGTAGGAACAAAACAGAAGGCTGTAACGTCGCCAATAGAAAATACATCATCATAAGAATCAATATCCACCTTTGGCCAATTATCATATGGAAGAATGCACATACTTACTATTTGATTACCTATGCCGGACAAATTATAACTGGACTCCCCAAAAATGGGATTTTCATACTGTCCCCATGATCCGTTAACTAAATCCTTTAGGTTTATAGAAGTTCCGCAGTCGGATGACTGAAAGATGGCTAAAGTGTCGTGAGGCGATATACTTATCGTTTTTGACTCTGGAGGAGCATCACTATAATAACTTCCAAAACCATTAACATGTCCTAGGCCAACGACTATTTCACCCGGGTCTGATCCCGTAACACCGAATGTATATTTTACTTTATTTAAACGTTCATTTGTCAAATTTGTCAGCATTATAGACATCTCTGTCCTGCAGTATCCGCTAAACCCCATAAACCCAATAATCACTAACAATAAAAGTAATTTAAATAATCTCATCAGAATGTTCTCTCCTTTAATTTTTTGATTTCGTTCTAATTCTATAAATTTTACTTAAAGCTCCTGAGACTGCTTTTTATATTCTTTACTAATACCTTAGCATTTTTCCACCAGGTAAGAGATTCCGAGGGAGGAACTCCTGAAAAATCACAGTCTCCCTGAATTAACATTGTATTACCGTTTAAATCTTCTGTAACATAATAAACGAATTTGTTTAAGAAAAGTTTATTGCTGCCGTTACACCATCTGTTTCTGCCTCCTGTAAGTGTATAGCCCGTCTGCAAACCATAACATTTAATCGGTGGTATATCACCCCACCCGGGATATGCAGGAGGTACCGGCAGCGGTAACGGCACATCCGGCATAAACGTTATACTATTACCAACATCTGTCGGCTCATCACATCCTACATAAACGAGTTTTTGGCTCGCTTTATCAACATAAAGACCGGTAATCTTGGCTATATCATCAGGTATATTTATCTCTTTTATTTCTGTCAATGTCGCAGCCTTTTTCCACCAGTCAACAGATTTCGTTCCAGGCAGTCCTGAAAAATCACAAATCCCCTGCTGTAAAATTTTTGTTCCTCCCCAATGAAAACTAGCATCATAAGTAAACGCTCTAATCTCCTTACTCCCTTTATCCCATATATTAGGAACTCCGGTAATTTGTGTGCCGTAACTAACATTGTTGCAAGTAACCGAAGCTATGTCTGAAGCTCCGGGGTTCGGATACGCAGGAGGTACAGGCAGCGGTAACGAAACATTCGGTATAAAAGTTATATTCTTATTAGCGATATCTTTCAAATTAATATATCCTACGTATACAACAGTCCCGGTTGGTATGTCAATATATACGCCGGTAACATCCTTCCAGTTCTGGAGGGTGAAATCCACCTTTGCATATTTTACTCCTCCATCGCTGAGACTGGATACACCTGCAACAACCGCTGTAGAACCATTCGCTAAGGTTCCATTTTTATCATCAACCGGAATATAAATCACTTCTAATGAAAGCGGCTCATGGTGTACACCTATATTGCTAAAAACAAAGGTGCCAAGCGCAGTCCCATCTTCTTTCGCCAAAGTTCTATAGAAGGCACCTGAGCTGTAAGTTTTTCCCAAAACATTGCTGGTTGCCGTATAAAGTCCCGTGTCCGGATCATAGTCAGAAACAATGAATATCATATTCATTGGCTTGCTGCGAGGCGTATTAGCTTCAACCGTTATAGTACCGGAATCTGTCCAGTCGTTTTTTAACAGCAGTTTTTGATCAGTTTTATTTTCTATTGTTATCTCTATAGCCGGAACTATACAGAAAGAATATGCATCGTCATCATCTACGTTGTCTATCCATTTTGTACCGTATCTTGATGAAAGCTTCTCGGGTACCCGACACGTACCCATCGCCTGATTTCCCGTACCCATTTCTGCACTATTACCATCAAACTTTGGTATAATTACAGTTAAATAAATATTATTATATTTGCTACTTCTCTTAATTCTTATGCTTACCCCGTTCCAAAAATCATGAACTGCTCCTACAAGGGTAGCGTCTGAATCCAAAGTCGTATTTAAAGTTGAGTTTTCTCCATTATACAACAACATATATACATTTCCAGTACCATAATCCGGTGCCCCGGTCTTTACACACATTTCTGATCCCGTGCTCTGGCCTCTTACTCCATTTGCAACTTCCACCGGGATAGAATAATTTGTAAGATTAGTCACTGTCATCCTGGTAGCCGGAGTACACATAACCGAAACACATAAAAAAAGCAAAACGCTAATTGAGACAACTTTCTGCATAATAATATTCCTTTCACATTTTTTTA
>CAZGAI010000058.1:3384-12643 GCA_964523175.1 uncultured Victivallales bacterium
CAACTTTACAACTTTACAACTTTACAACTTTACAACTTTACAACTTTACAACTTTACAACTTTGTCTCATTACGACAACGCCTTACGGCGGATTACAACAACTATTTAAAGAAAGATGAGTCTTAAATTATCTCCTTCCTTGGAGGGAGTGGGTTATTCAATGTTCGAAAAATCAATCATTTTGTGTATAATTACCACAAACTCCCTGAGATTCTGCAATATTCACAATAAAACTATAGCAATACTGAATTATTTGAGTACTGAAGTAGATACAGCTGCATCGGACGTTTTTCTAAGATATTCGGAACCTTAGCCTTCAGTCATATATGTATCCAATTGAGTTACATTTAAATTAATTATAATATAGTTGTAAACTAATGTCAATATACACTTGATTTTTTTATCTTTATTTTATGACTAACCCGTGTATATGCTACTGGTAATCCATTCCTTTTCTCCTTTTTAATAAAGTCTTTAGTTGAGTTCGTCCAGTGGTTCCTGTCCCGATTCTTATAACCCCAATCGTCGTACGAATACGTATGGAAAATCGTTGGAGGTTTTGGGTTTAATGACAAGTCTGTCAATACTAGATCGGACACGCAGCCTGCATTGCCAGGGGGCTTTGCAGGAATTTTAAAATCGAACATCATATACCCATCCAAAGTTACCATCATACTCTTTGGCGAGTTTTCAGCGTACATCTTTATCTGTTTTATCAACAGAATTTAATATTTTTGGTTCTTCTAAGTTTTATGCCGTTTACGGTATAATATTAGGTAAAGCTGCATTGAAAACACATATTTAAGTAGCATCTGATATGTAAAGAACAGGCTGTGTCAGGCTTGGAAAGCTAAAAATAAATCCTAATGTAGAATTGGTTTTTTAAAGCCAATAGCCAATTGCTAATTGCAAAAGCTTCCAGCTTTGCTGGGTTAAGTACTTATTGATCCAATAGAATAGCCTGTTTTAAATGTATTACCCGGCTCCAGTGCTATGATGCCGGCTTTTTCTTCTAATACGCCTGTCGCATCTACTGTATCATCGTATCCGTACCACGGTTCGATACAGACATAATCTGCGGATGGTTTTGCCCAGATCCCCAGGTCAGGAGCATTCTGGATGTTTACCTTAATATGCCTATTGTTTTTAT
Organism: uncultured Victivallales bacterium; assembly: GCA_964523175.1. GTDB lineage: Bacteria > Verrucomicrobiota > Lentisphaeria > Victivallales > GWF2-38-69. The sequence goes on from CAZGAI010000058.1 coordinate 4,535, forward strand.
CGTTTTTTACATAGATATTGCGTGATTTTATGCTGGAAAAAATCAGGGCATCATCATCAAAAACATGTTTACTTAATTTGATTATTTTTTTATTCTTTAAATAGGCCTTTTTTTGCTGAACTAATAGTTCATTTACTAGTTTATAGGGGTAGAGAGTTTCTTTATCCTCAAATTCAATATAATAATCTCCAAGTTTTGTATCACTGAGCGGCAGTGAAATAGCAGGGTGGCTGCCAATACAGAAAAACATTGTATGATCATCAGTATTTTCTATTTCATAATTTACGCTTAGTATGTCATCATTCAGGGAAAAGATAACCCGAAAAATAAATTTGAAAGGATAACTTGTCCTTATGGGAGGTGTAGATTTTAAAATCATTGAAATGCAGTCTCTTTTTTGTTCTTCTACGGTAAATGTCATAGTTGATGCAAAACCGTGTTTGGGCATTTCATACTCTTTACCATTATAGGTGTATTTTTTATTTTTTAATCTACCGACAAACGGGAACAGTATAGGTGCACTGCCGTTCCATATTTTAGGATTTGACTGCCAGATAATTTCATCGCCGTTAATATTGAAAGATTTTAGTTCTGCGCCAAAAGAGTTGATTTTTACTATACTGTGTCCAGAAATAATTATATGCATTTTTTCCCTCGTTTTTTTTTACTGAGAGCGGATTGTAGAAGATATACCGTAAACGGTAGAGTATTATCGCTTCGCTTTGCCGCATTTAAAGCTAAAATCGCAAGCTAAAAGTTAAGATCTTTACCGACGAAAGTATAGTAAAACGTGAATAATTTTAAACTTGTTTTTTGATATTTATTGGATATGACGCTGCTGTCTATCAGTAAGTTGAAAATCAAGCTCACATTTCTTTAAAATATAAAGACAAGATTGTCAGCCGGTTTGGCTTCCTGTTGCTCATTGATGCGCGTGTATGAACAATTATACAGCATGTTTCTGAAATATCCCTATTAAAAATTAACAAAAACAATAATTAATTAGAAATGTTCGCAAAACTGAAGGAGTGAAGTATTGTAACCGACTAATATTGAGTTTGATTTAAGGTTACAGAATGAAGTTTTAAGGGATGATATTCAATGGGTTATTTAATAACGGCAGATAATGTTAACAAGACATATAATGCAGGGTCTGCTAAGAAATTCAAGGCTGTTGACGGCTTGAGCTTTAATGTTGAAGAAGCATCCTGCTTTGGTTTTCTAGGACCTAACGGCGCTGGTAAAACCACAATGATGAAAATGATATACAGCAGGTTGGAAAGAGATAGTGACCCCAAAGCTGCTATTGACGTATTTGGTTTTGATCCGCTCAAAGATCCGCTTAAAATAAAGTTTGCTTCCGGGGTTGTTCCTCAGGAAGATAACCTTGATGAAGAGATTAATGTTTTTCAGAACCTCCTTATATATTCTAAATTTTATGGAATGCCAAGAAAAGATGCGGAGAAACGTATAGATGAACTTCTTGAGTTTATGGAATTGTCAGAAAAAAGAAAAGCTGATGTCAGAGCATTATCCGGTGGAATGAAGAGGAGATTGGTTATTGCACGGGCTCTCCTACATGAACCCCGACTGCTTATTCTTGATGAGCCGACGACGGGACTTGATCCGCAGGTACGGCATACAATTTGGAAAAAACTGCGTGAATTAAAAGAAAATGGGATGACAATCCTTCTAACAACTCATTATATGGATGAAGCATATCAAATATGTGATAATATTATAATTATGGACAAAGGGAAAAAAATTATAGAGGGTTCACCAAAAGTTTTACTTAGAAATAATATGGAAAAATATGTACTTGAACTGATAAAAGTTAAAAAAGGAGCGTTAGAAGGATTCGATATTGATAAAGAGACAATTCGCGTGGATAATTTTCATGAACCTCCTCACCTTTATTCTAATGACTTCAATTCCTTAAGAAAAGTTGCGGATGTTTTAAAGGATGGAGAACATTTTTTGCGCCAGACGAATCTAGAAGATTTATTTATGAAGTTAACCGGGAGGAGGCTAAATGAATTCCAATAGTCTAAGCTATATGCCTCCGAATATTTTTATTCGACTTTTCAGTGTGTGGTACAGGCATTTTAGGGTATATACTAAAAATATATTCAGTAATGGCTTTCCACCATTTATGGAACCACTGATTTTTCTAGCCGGAATGGGGTTAGGACTGGGGGGATATATTGCTGATGTTGATAATATGCCTTATATTCAATACTTAGCAATCGGGTTACCATTGTCATCCGCGATGTTTACTGCAGCCTTTGAATGTACATTCGGAACATTCATCAGACTTGAATTTTCTAAAACATATGATGGTATGTTAACAGGACCAATAAGCATTGAAGATCTATTTATTGGAGAAATAATATGGGCCGGAACTAAAGGCGCTTTTTATTCGCTTGCTGTTTTGTCGGTTTTGCTTGTCTGTCGTGTTATACCAATGCATGCAACATTGCTTTTTATCCCGGTAATTGGGTTTATTGTAGGGGTAATGTTCGCGCCTTTGTCGCTGATTTTTATGTCTTTTGTTAAGACTATTAATACATTGAATTTTTTTATAACCGGCTTGATAACACCTATGTTTATGTTTTCAGGTATTATGTTTCCTATTACAAATCTACCTAAATGGATACAGTATATAATAGAAATATTTCCATTAGTGCATGCCGTTAATATTGAACGGGCCTTATGCGCTAATCATTTTGCACCAAGGTTGATCTGGGATTTAATGTATTGTATTATTTTTACACTGGTAGCAACATATATTGCTGTTAGAAGAATAAGAAAAAGGCTCATGAATTAATATGAATTTTACATAAATGTAATTATCGCGTCACATCTGTTTTTTCCGTCTGAACTTTCAAAAAAAATGTTGACATCCCCATCTGAGCTTACATTTAACACTACTCCACCCCACCTATATGCAGATTCTGCTGCAGTTGTCCTAGCTCCCCTGTGGATGTTGACATTTGGATGCGGTTTGATCATTGCACCGAATGCCATTAATCCTTCATTATTGCATATTACTGCACCGTCAATACTGGCAATTTCAAGGAAAAGGCGTTTTTTCCGAATATTAGTACAATTATTCTTATTCTCGTTATTTTCGGTAGGTGTGATAAATGATTTTGCCAGAATACCACGGAATAAATCTGGAGTTCCGTACTTATTGCAGGTGGATGCACCGGGGCTGATCATCTGCTTGATCACTGTGCAGTTGGGATCGAAAATTATAAGAGCCCCACGTCTATGGTAGCTTAAATCAAGCATTGTTTCCAAAAGTCTGCATGCGCGTATATCTCTTTTAAATAATTTTATCATGAAATCTGAAAAGTTAAAAACGTCATAAAAATGCCAGGCCAGTTTTCTTCTTGAAGCGATTATTCCGTCTGAATTCATAAAAATAATATCACCACTGCTTGTTAGGTGTACAGAAATTTCTCCCTTTTTCAGTATAGAGGCTATTGGTTGTAGAAATTCCGGATTGAATTTATAGTCTTTAGTTTCATTAATTGAACCCCATGGAATTTCATCATATTCAAGAAAATTAAGCTGTTTGTCTAGTTTGAAATAAATATGCTGACTGTTTGCAAGGGGGCCTAAAAATTTGTCGAAATCAGGATCGCTTATTTTTATTTTTCCTTTACCGGGACTGATGATTAAATTTAGGGTTACAGGGTGGTTTTCATAGCTTCTGATTACTGTTTTTCTAATAAAAGTAAAAAGTTCACTCCAGCTTATTTCTGAGTCAAATAGGCTAAGCCATTTCAAGGCTAGAATTGACTGAACAAAATCTGAATGTATGGCAAGCGGTGATGCAGACATTATTCGCTTCCAAAGTGGCAGCATTCTATTGGAATAATCATAGAACTTTTGCAGTTTTGGGGACATCGGAGTATAACTGCAGAATCGAAGATGGGAATGTTTAACCTTGAGTTTATATTTATGTGGACCGTATTCAGCAATATACCATTGAGGTATGGTATCTACTACAGCTTTCATTAGTATTTCATCTATCATTATTTCCTCCAATAAAGAATAATTTAGATAAGTGTATTTTTTCTTTCAATGTAGTTCTTTAAAATACCCATTTTCAGGTCATTTGTTGTTATATGAAATTTGCTTGATACGCCAAGAAGCTTTAAAAAAGTATATATTGTGTATATTCCGGTATGTATGAACTCAGCTCTTTCATGTTCCTGGCCCAGTAAAGATCTTCTGTTTTCCAGGGACATCTTTTGCAATCGCTTAGCAATTGCCCCAACATCGCTTATTGTGCATACCATTTTATTGATCTGATTTCTGTCATTATATCTCTGCTTAGATTGAATTGAGGCAAGCGCGGTAGCTGTGCCTCCACAGCAGATAATAGTTGGTTGTCTGCCGTCAAGCCAGGATTTTATTTCATGCACGGTATCTGCACTAACTTTCTTAATATGGTTTTTAAGAGGGTTGCGCATCTTGTTTAAAAAATTATTTTTGGATTTAAATTTTTCTGTTAACGCTATAAAGCCAAGATTAAGGTTCTGTGATCCCACCATTATTTCTTTTGAACCAAAAACTATATCAGTTGTATCACCACCTATGTCAAGAACAATAATATCGCCTCCAATATTTTTATAATCATGAGTAGCTCCGCTGAAAGTATATTGTGCTTCTTCGAGGCCGGTCAAAACCTGAGGGAAAACATTGAGGTGGGAATGGCATGCAACTAGAAATTCTGTTTTGTTTAATGCATGGCGGATAATGCTGCTTGCTGAAACAATGACCTTATCAACACCTTCGTTGTTCGCTATATTGTATATTTCTTCGCAAAGGTCAATGGTTCTTTTCATTGCATTAGGATTAAGAATTCTGGCTTCACTTAAACCTTCACATACTTTTGTGATTCCTCCGAGTTCATCAAGTATTTTTATTTGGCCCATTTTATTATAGGAAATTAACAATAGCATGACGGAATTAGCACCAATATCAAGAGAGGCTAGTTTTTTACAAAAGTTCATTTCAAACCAATTTTATATTTTTAGTCTTTGAAAAATTGCCTAATAATGAAATTCTAAAATACCACACCAATTTTTAGTATTCAAATTGTAAATTTTAATATAAATAAGATTAAATAGTGGATTAGATAAATATGGAGAGGTAAGTTATAATTTTATTTGCACAATTTATATATTATTTATAAGGGAAAAAAATGATAATTGTTTTCAAACCGCACACAGCCGATGATAAAGTACAGGAGATTTCTGATTTAATTAAAAAAATGGGTTATGATCCCAGAATCATACGGGGTATTGAAAATACTGTAATTGGCGCTGTGGGTGACGAAGCTTTACATCAATCGCTTCAGAGCCTGGAAAATTACCCATGCATTCAATCATTATTACCTATCCAGAAGCCGTATAAACTTGCAAGTCGGGAATATCATAAAAAAAATACTGCAGTTAAAATTGGAAAAGAACTTTTAGGGGCGGGAAATTTTCAAATTATAGCAGGTCCCTGTGCCGTTGAAAGCTATGAGCAGATGAAAGAGGTAACTGCTGATCTTGTAGCTGCAGGAACAAAAATAATTAGAGGAGGGGCCTACAAACCCAGGACTTCTCCCTATGCGTTTCAGGGTTTAGGTGAAAAAGGGCTTGATATTCTACAGGCCATGAAGGATGAGTTTGGTGTTGCTGTTATTACCGAAATTGTAGGAGTAACACATATCGAGAAAGTAGCAAAAGTCGCAGACTGTCTGCAGATAGGCGCCAGGAACTGTCAGAACTATCATCTTCTAGAAATGGTTGCCAAAGCTGGTTTACCTGTTGTACTCAAAAGGGGTATGTCTACTACGGTGAATGAATGGCTTTCTGCTGCAGAGTATCTGCTTGTTCATGGATGTCCTGATATTGTGTTATGTGAGAGAGGAATAAGGACTTTTGAAACATGTACTAGAAATACTCTTGACCTTGGCGCTGTTTCAGTTGCGAAACAGGAAACGCATTATCCAGTGATCGTTGATCCAAGCCATGCAGCAGGAAAACTGAGTCTTGTCGCACCACTAACAAGAGCGGCTATTGCGGTGGGTGCTGATGGGCTGCTTGTTGAGGCACATCCTGATCCGGTTAACGCTTGCAGTGATGCGGCTCAGCAGATAAAATCATCTGATTACGCTGATTTTTTGAAATCTATTCAACCATTTATTGATGTAGCAAAAAAAATGTATAGCGAAGAGTGTACGTATGAGTAAAAAAAACAGTTGGAAGGTTTTGTCAAGAACTAATGTGTTAAAAACACCTGTATTTGATATTTATAAAGAAAAAACTGTTTGTCCTAGAAATGACTACTGTAGTGATTTTTTTGTAATTGAATGCCCTAATTCATGGGTTAATGTTGTCGCTGTTACAGATTCAAACGAAATTGTAATGATTAAACAGTACCGGGCGGGAACCAGGAAAGTTGAACTTGAAATACCGGGCGGATTAATAGATATTGAGGAATCACCTCTTAATGCCGGTATTAGAGAACTTGAGGAAGAAACAGGCTATATTGGCAGAAAGGCATCAGTAATTGGAAAAGTATGCCCTAATCCGGCGCTTCAGGGTAATACTTGCTATACTGTACTTGTTGAAGGAGCTTCAAAAAAGGCTGAGCTTTCACTTGATGAAGCCGAAGATATAGAAACACTTCTCGTGCCGGTTGATAATCTTGAAAAAATAGTCATCAATGGAGAAATTTCTCACGGGCTTGTGCTAAACGCATTATATTTTTACAAATTGGTAGAGAAAGGTTTGAAACCCGTTTCTACAGAACAATAAGGATTTTCTTTTATGAAGAGTGCATATGAATTGGCTGTTGAACGTGCGGGAGTGAAACCTGTGCAAAAGATATCTGAGGAACAGAAAAAGAAGATTGAAGAAATTGAAGCTATTTATAAATCAAAAAAGGCTGAGGCTGAACTTTCTGCACAGAACAGAACTATGAAGGTTGGCGGGAATATAGAAGAAATAAATAGGATAAAAGAAGACAAAGTTGTAGAATTGGCATCCATTAATTCAAAAATGGAGAGGGAAAAAGAAAAAGTCAGACAGAACTAAAATGAAAAATAAACCCGAACAACTATCACTGCATCAGCAGCAGTATATGGAAACTATTTACTCGCTATGCCAAAGAGAAAAACATGCGCACACTAAAGATATAGCGGAAGAGTTGAATGTTCGTATGCCTTCTGTTACTGAAGCTCTTCGCACTTTAAGCGATATGGGGCTTATAAACTATCAGGTCAGACAGGCTGCTACGCTGACCCAAAAAGGCTTTGATATTGGAAGTGAACTTAACAAAAGACATAAGGTGGTCGCTGTTTTTTTTACAGATGTTTTAGGCATTGATGCCGATAATGCCGAAAAATACGCGTGTAAAGTTGAACATGTCATTGACGATGAACTGCGCAAACGCCTCTCAGACTATATAGCTTTTCTGAAAGAAGGTGTTAATATGGATACTAAAAAACAGTTAATGGCTTTCAGAGAAAACCGGAAAAAACAATAAATACAGAGAAAAGAAAATATAGATCATTATGGTTTTCTCTGTGAATAGAGTGTACTGCTTTCCTTTTTAGTACTATTTAATTCAATAGAATAAGTGTATTAATACCTGAATACCTTTAACTTTTTATTCTTCTTAAATCCTCAGCATACACCTTATTTGGAACTTCATAATTCAGGCTCTGATGGGGTCTTGAGCTATTATATTTCATAAAATACTTATTAACACCTTTTCTCAATTCTGCAATAGACTGATAATCATTTGGATAAATATCTTCATATTTTAAGCTTCTTCCAATGGTTCAATATAAAAATTTGTATCCATTGTATTAGAAACTTTCTATGTCTTTTATTAGGAGTCGATGTATTAATTCTTTTACGAGTATAAATAGCCTTTATCCCGAGCTCCTTCATGCAGCGTGCTACCTTTTTATCTCCTATGCCCTTCCAACCATAGTTCTTGCGTAAATTATATTTAAGCCTTCTGACACCGTAGGTAGGTTCAGATTTATAAATTTCAAGTATATCCTGTTTAATATAACAATTCTTATCAATACCA
>CAZGAI010000059.1:0-11659 GCA_964523175.1 uncultured Victivallales bacterium
TCCTTTATAAACAACACCGCGTGTATCCTTAAGTGATGCATCAGGGTCTGAGGCATCAAACTCTTTGATAGCCGGCTTTCCAATACCATCACTAAAATCATAAATCGGCACCCTGTATTTGCCCTCAACTGGAATACAGTTTTCTGCCACACGCAAGAGCAGAATAACCTGATCATTAAAAACAGTTGCAGCGGGATTAAAAGCTCCCACTACCTGATAACCTTCAAGTGAGGGTGTAACATCCGCTGGTTTTACGACAGGATTTGAAGAACATCTTGTAAACATAATTGAAGCCTTTCTTTAAGTATTTCATGCTCCGGATTCACAACAGATTTTTCTTATTAAAACTAAAATATCCTAGTTTTCCTACAATAATATGATCCAACAGTCTGATATTCATAGTATCACAGAGGCTCTTCAAAGAGCTTGTTAAACCAATATCGTTTTTTGATGGCTCCGGCTCACCACTGGGATGATTGTGTGCTAAAATCAGAGCTGCAGCGTTATTCTCAAGTGCCTTCCTAATTATTTTTCTGGGATATACTGCAGCTTGATTCACTGTTCCTTCAGCACTAATTTCTAGATCAACTACTCTATTTTTTGTATTAAGGTATATTACCATAAACAGTTCATCTCTTTCCCCGGCCAGTTTATTTTTAATAAATTCATATACTTCATTCGGATTTGACAGAATTTCTAATTTTTTTAGTTTTTCGGTATGATATTCAATATTGAGTTCTTTTACTAACCGAATTAAAATAGCACTTACAGTTCCCATGCCCTCTATATTTTTCAACTCAGAAATATCTGAGTCAAGCACTTCTGTCAATGACCCAAAACGATTTATCAGCTCTTTAGCCAGGGGTTTAACATCTTTAACCTGAATTGAATAAGTCAGCAAAAGTTCTAATAATTCATGTTCAGAAAAAGCAGAGCTCCCATTTATTTCAAAACGTTTTCGTAGCCTTTGTCGGTGCCCTTTATAAGTTGAACTATTTTTAACCATATTATTTATATCTAAAAAGTCCTATAAGACTTAGGTCATATAGGACTTTAGAACATTTCTCTTTTTTATGTTTATTAAATAGTTGCCGAATTGATTTTCAAAACAGAATATATACTATCCGCAATGGAAAAACTCATCTACGATTTTCTGTAGAGATGCACCATCGCCATATACTTTTTCGCTTAGATTCAAATCATTATAGCTCTTAAGTTCAAGCGCTAAACCATCAATCATACCGGCAGGAAAAACACCATATTCTTCATATATATCTCTTTTTGACAGAAGAACATCTGCTGCTTCATGACATGAAGCGGGCAGTTGCGGAAGTACTAAATCTTTATTTTTATTAACATCTTCTTTGACGTATAACTCTTTTGCTATTTCAAGAGACTTATCGTGTTCAAGTCCATGCCTTGCTGCAACAGTCATACCGGCCAGAAGAAGATAGACATTAGCTGAGCCGTCAGGGCTTCTTAGCTCAACAGTCTGATTACTGATATATTCTTTTGGTAATTCTTTTTCTTTAGGATTAGCATCAAGTATCATGTCTTGAACACCTACCCATCCCAGGGGTACTCTGACCAGTACAGATCTGTTACTATCTCCCCAGCAGATGCTGGTAGGAGCTTCCTGATGAGGAACCAATCTCAAGTAGGATGTCGGTGCAGTGTTTCCGAAAGCAGACAAAGAAGCAGCTAATTCCAGGAAACCGCCAATCAGCTTTCTGGCATTATCATTCAATCCATTTTTATCAACTATCATATTTTTTCCATCTTTTACCAGTCTAGTATGGACATGCATACCACTACCGGCCTGCCCAACAATAATTTTAGGAGCAAAGCTTATTTCCAGGCCATTATTGTAAGCCACTTCCCTTAAGGCCCATTTGGCAATAACCAGTTGATCTGCCGCATCTTCCACAGGTACAGGTAGAAACTCTATCTCATGCTGGACATATTCGCGATCTCCGCTGATAATATTTCCTACTTCAGAATGTCCATATTTAATTCTGCCACCAATCTGGCTTATTACTTCCATCGCTTCACGTCTTAAAAATTCCCATTTTGAAAAAGGGTGAGATTCATGATATCCTTTTTGCGGCGTAATCTCATATATGGGATCAAGTTCAGAATAAACATAATATTCAAGTTCACCCAAAGCTTCCAATGTCATTCCGGTTCTCTTCTTTAGCTCCCGATGAGCTTTACGAAGGACATTTTCAGGAGAACTTTCCAAAGGTTTTCCATCTTTGTTGTAATATGAGCACAATATATCTACCGTAGGTGTATCAGTAAAAGGATTAACAAAGGCAGTCTTGTAGCGGGGGACGACATACAAATCACTTGAACTGGCTTCAATATATGAAAAAAGACTTGAGCCATCCACCCTTTCACCTATAGAAAGAGTTTTATCCAAATGATTCATGTCATTAATCACAAAATTGAGCAGTTTAAGTTTACCGTCTCCGCCAACATATCTGAAGTTAAGCATCTTTATGTCGTTTTCAGAAATAAACTTTATTATATCCGCTTTAGTAAACTCCACGGCCGGTTTGTTTAAATACCTGGCAATTTTATTCGGATTTAACGCTATTCCATTATCCATTGCTCGTTTCTCCTAGGCTTATAATTTACAAATAATAATTTTACTAACTCAAAAACTGACGATATAAACCATTATAACATTTTTTGTCGCAAAAATAAACACTATTACTGCACTTTTTAATTATTTGATGGAAAAACATATTTTTTACAATATTTTTAAGCTTAGGTACGGGATTATGTAAAAAATGATATTGTTTTTTAAATCAAAATAAGTTATTATTAGCATCAAGATAGTATACACATCTAATCTTTATATTGGGGTTTACATATGAAAAAGAATGATATTGATAGAACAATTGTTATTGGACATAAGAATCCTGATACTGACAGCATTTCCTCCGCTGTAGGATATGCTGCCTTCAAAAAAAAACAGGGACTTAAAAATGTATTACCCGGATGTGCAGGTCTGCCTAATGCCAGAACAGAATTTTTGTTCAATAAGTTCAAATTAAACCTTCCTATTCTAATCAAGGATGTCTACCCCCGAATTAAGGATATCATGAATGTATCACAGGCGGTAGTTAGGCCTGACCAAGTTCTGCTGGAAGCCATGGAAATAATACAGAAAAGTCATAAGTACAGGGTACCAATTGTCTCCAACAATGATTCTTACTTAGGAATGGTCAGTCTATTTGACCTATCAAATCGCCTGTTTAATACATCTGAAGAAATGACCGGCAGTCAGGGATTTCTTAAAAGAGAAGTAAGAACTTCAATTGAACTCGCGAGCAGAACTCTCTCGGCAGAACAGCTTACTTTATACAATGAAAATAGTCTGGAAGTCTTAAATGTTTATGTGGCTGCAATGAGTTTAACTCGTTTCAGAAATCATATTCTGGAGCAAAAACCGGAAAATCTGATTATAGTAGTTGGTGATCGTGAAGATATTCAATATATGGCTGTAGAGCTACAGGTACGTCTACTTATTGTTACAAGCAATTCTCCAATAGGACAGGGCATTATTGAAATAGCCAGAGAGAAAGGTACTTCAATTTTAAAAACTAATTATGATTCTGCCTCAACTGTCCGAAGATTAAAGTTCAGTACTCCGGTAGATAATATGGTTCAGGCAGATCAGAAAGTATTTAATGTAAATGATAAAGTGTCAGATGTTCGACGAATTGTTATGAATTCACCTGATGATATTTTTCCTGTTCTCAACAACAAAGGAAAATTTAAGGGTATATTCACAAAGAATGACCTGAACAAGACACCCCGTACTAAATTAGTGCTGGTTGATCATAACGAAATTGATCAGTCTGTAGATGGAACATCCGAAGTTCCGGTTATAGAAGTCCTGGACCACCATAGAATTAATATGGAAGCCACAATTAACCCTATTACTATTAATTTTGATGTAGTAGGCAGCACTTGTACTCTGGTATCAGAGAAATTTAAAAATACCGGGTTACCTTTATCTAATGGATTAGCCGGTATACTGATGGGAGGTATTATTTCAGATACACTTTTACTGCGTTCGCCTACATCTACACCCAGAGATGCAGCTATCCTCAAATGGCTTGAAAAAAAAGCAGACACTTCTGCTAAAAAATTAGCAGAAGAATTTTTCAATATCGGTTCTCTTATTGCATCTCTGCCACCAAATGAAGTACTTACTTCTGACAAGAAAAACTATGACGTTACAGGTATACACATTTCAATAGCACAGACAGAGGAATCTTCATTTGATAATTTTAACAGCAGTGCCGACAATCTGCTGAAAGAGCTTAAAAAAATATTAAATAAAGAAAAGCTCAATCTTTTTGCCCTGCTTGTTACTAATATTACAGATGAAAATTCACTTCTACTTGTAGATGGGGACAAACATTTACTTGAAGCATTACCTTATAAGAGGCTTAGTACCAATTTATTTGATCTGCCGGGAATATTAAGCCGGAAAAAACAGCTTCTGCCGCAACTGCTCAAAGTATTACCGAATGCAGAATGATAAACTTAAGACAAGGTCTGTCCCCCCAAACCTAAAAAAGCTATTGACACCTATAGACCAATAGCCTAAATTCTGTCATTAATAATAGATTATGAATTACTTTTGTAATATTAACAAGCAATAATACGGATAAATAGATTTAAGCTATCAATCCTTTCCAACACAACTTAACCCCAGTGGATTTGGCCGATGAGGCGAGCGTGTAGCAAAGATACCCTATTGGTACTATTTCCAGTGTTTGATCCTGATCCATTCTTTTCATTAAGCCCTTGAAACTATTTACTCCATTTTAATATTCCCGCACTCCAGGTCCAACCTGCCCCTATGGCAGCAAAAAGGACAATATCACCTTTTTTCAGTTTCCCGGCTTTGTTTGTTTCATCAAGCATTATTGGTACAGTTGCTCCAACAGTATTGGCATATTTATCCATATTAGTCTGCACTTTTTCCCAGGGAACACCTGCAATCTCCATAATTTTTTTCAACATACCTTTTCCGGGTTGATGGGGAATAACACAATCAAGATTTTCAGGTTTTAATCCTGTATCATCTAAAACCTGTTTAATAACTTCAGGCAGAACTTTTGTAGCTGAGTCATATACAGCTTTACCGTCCATATGCCAGTATTGAAGTCTATCTTCAATAACTTTAGAACTCACAGGCATTTCGCTGCCTCCACCAGGGGTAGTAAATCCATATCTTCCCCGTCCGTCTGAGCATATTTTATAACCTAAAAATCCACTATCATCATCAGTATATGACAAGACTGCAGCACCTGCACCATCACCAAAAAAAACTGAATCTCTTCTTTTCCAGTCAGTTATTCTCGAAAATGTATCTGCTCCTATAACCAAAACATTATTAAATGTGCCACTTGCAATATATTGGCTGGCAATTGACATTCCAAACATAAAACCGGAACAAACTGCCAGCATGTCAAAGGCAGCGGCATGATAAGCTTTTAATTTATCCTGAACAAAGCATGCAGTAGCCGGAGCCGGTCTATCAGGTGTTGCAGTTGCAACAATTATTAAATCAATATCGTCTACAGTTAAGTTTGCATCTCCTATAGCCTTTAACCCTGCCTTTGCGGCAAGATCACTCGTTACTTCGCCTTCAGCAGCAATATGTCTTTCCTTTATCCCTAAAGTCTTAGATATCCATTCATCAGAAGAACCAAGTTTTTCAAAGTATTTGTTTGGTCGTATATTTTCAGGGATATATGAGCCTGTACCTATAATTGTAACATTTCTTAAAGATTGATTCATTCTACCTTTCTCCTTTTTAAATAGTATGGGATTTTATTATCAAAAAGTATATCGCGCTCTTCTTAATGTTCATTAATAAAAGCAGTCATACCCTCTTTTGCCTGTGGATGAGAAAAGATAAAACCAAACTTATTGGTTTCTATTTCTGCAACTACATCAAGTGAGTTATTGCTACATGCGTTAAGTAATTCTTTAGCTTCTTTAACAGCATTTGGTCTTAATTTTTGTATTTCTTCAGCAGTTTTCAGAACTTCATTCATTAAATCTTCAGGTTCAGTTATTTTAGTTATAAGCTGCATCTCTAAAGCCTGCTGAGCATCAATCATGCGAGCAGTATAAATCAATTCTTTAGCCTGCTGCAAACCGATCCTGTCAGAAAGCCGCTTACAGCCTCCGAACCCCGGAATCAAACCAAGGTTTAGTTCAGGCAATCCAAAGATTGCTTTATTTGATGCATAAGCAAAGTCTGTACTTAAAACAAGTTCCAGCCCGCCGCCAAGCGCATAACCATTAACAGCAGATATAACTGGCACTGGAAAATTTTCAATTAATTCAAATACGGATTTTCCAAGAGCAGAGAACTCTTTAGCCTGACATGGTGTCATATTCAGCATTTCTTTTATATTTGCTCCCGCCACAAAAGCTTTACCTCTACCCGTTATTACAAGCACTCTAAGATCACGATTTGGAGAAATATCCAATATTAACTGTTTAAGCTCCTTTAAAAACTCTGTATTTAAAGCATTTAAAGATGCAGGATTGTTAAATTTTAAAATCCCTATATTTTTTTTCACTTCAAATTCTAAATATTTCATTTAAATTCTCATCGTATTTTCGTTAGCGATTGAAGGTTAAATGTTATCTGGTTGAACTTTATAACTTTATAACTTTATAAAATATTTCTCAGCGAGCATCAATACGCTGTCATATGAAATCCATTATCAGCAAATATCAGTTCACCGGTCACTCCGTTTGAAAGATCACTTGCCAGATACAGTGCTGTTCCCGCAACATCTTCTATTGTGAGGCTTTTCTTTATAGGATTACGCTTAACACTCTCATCCATAAGAATATCAAATCCAGTAATACCAGATGCTGCTCTAGTAGATATAGGGCCGGAAGAAATAGCATTTACACGAATACCTTCTTTGCCCAAATCATAAGCTAGATACCTGACACTTGCTTCAAGAGCAGCCTTAGCTACGCCCATAATATTGTAATGAGGGATTGATCTGGTTGACCCAATATATGTCATTGCCATAACTTTCCCTTTAGCTTTAGAAAGCATAGGCAGCAATCTCTGTGTCATATCTATAAGGGAGTAAACACTTATATCCATAGCCTGCATAAAACCATCTCGCGAAGTATCTACAACTCTTCCATTAAGGTCTTCTTTTTTAGCAAAGGCCATAGAATGTACAAATACATCTACCCGGCCCCATTTGCTTTCAAGTTCTTTTATAAATGATTGTTTTTCTTCTTCATTTGTCACATCGCACTGCATAAATATTTCAGCTTCTACCTGTTTGGCAAGAGGCTCAACAAAAGATTTAGCTTTGGGAGTCAGATAATTCATGGCAATGCTTGCACCTTCTTCTTTCATTTTCTTTGCGCAGCCCCATGCAATGCTTTTATCATTAGCAACACCCATAATCAGAACTTTCTTACCTTCTAAATATCCTTTTCTCATTTTTTATCACTCCTGTTAAGTTAGAGGTTACACAAATTTATTTCCTTTCTGTCAATAACTAAAAAAGTAATTCCTATACTAATTGGAGTTAGTAGACAGTAATTAACTCAATTCAAAAATTATAGCTTCATAGGGTCTGAGAACAATTGTATTTTGATCAAATTTTGTATCTGCATAGTTGCTGATGATTATTTTCTTATCCTTTAATCCATCTACTTTATCAAATTTGCACTCATACTCTTTAAAATTAAGAATTATTAAAAGTTTGCTCTTCTCTAATATTCTTTTATAGACATATAAGTCTTCGTTTCCAGGATCTATTATTTCATAATCTCCATATATCAGAGTATCATTAGTTTTTCTTATTCTTATTAATTTTCTAAAGTAACTTAGTATAGAGTCAGGATCATTACTCTGTTTTTCTACATTGATAGAGCTATGGTTTGGATTGACTTTAATCCAGGTCTCATTGGAAGCTGAAAAACCACCATTTTTCGAGTTATCCCACTGTATCGGAGTTCTGGAGTTATCTCTGCCTTTATATAGGATTCCTGGCAATAAATCCTCTTTAGAATATCCTTTTTTAATCATCTCATTATAATAATTTATAGCCCAAACATCCCTAAACTCTTCAGGCTCAAAGTGACAGTTTGTCATTCCAATTTCTTCTCCCTGATATATATATGGAGTACCACACATAGATAGCTGAAAAGTTGCAAGCATTTTGGCCGACTCCTTCCAGAACTCTTTATCATTACCGAACCTTGATACTGTTCTAGGCTGATCATGATTCATTAGATATATGCTATTCCAGCCTTTACCATAAAGTGCTTTATGCCATTTAGTAAAAACTTTTTTAAAGTCGGAAAGTGTTAATTTTGCTTTATAAAAATACTCACCATTTGGACCTACATCCGTAAGCATTGCCTCCCAGTGAATAATAGACTGAAGTTCATCTCTATCATGTCCGACTAACTCAAGTGCTTTTGAAATATCAGTTCCTCCGCACTCCCCTACTGTCATACAGTCATATTGAGATAGAACATCCCTGTTTAGCTCTTTAAGAAATTCATGCAGCCTAGGTCCATTTGCATAGTTTTCATCAAGAGTCAATTTCTTGTCAAGGTCAGAAAAACCAGTTTTTTTGGAAATAAAAGCTATTGCATCCATTCTGAATCCATCAATGCCTTTATCAAGCCAAAAACGCATAATATCTTTTACTTCTTCTCTGACATCCGGGTTTTCCCAGTTAAGATCAGGCTGTTCAGGAGTAAAAAGGTTAAGATAATATTCATCTGTTAATTGATTATATTCCCAGGCTGACCCTCCGAATATTGACTCCCAGTTATTAGGAGGATTACCATTTTTGCCTTTCCTGAATATATAGTAATCATGATATTTATTGTCAACTGATTTTCTAGCTTCCATAAACCATTTGTGCTCGTTTGAGGTATGATTTATAACAAGATCCATCACTATTTTAATATCTCTTTTATGAGCCCCATCGATTAGACTTTCCATATCAGCCAAAGTCCCAAAATCTTTCAGTGTATTACGGTAGTCACTAATATCATACCCCATATCCGCACATGGTGATTCATAGACCGGATTTAACCATATAACGTCAATTCCAAGTGACTTAATATAATCCAGTTTTAAAGTAATACCGTTAATATCTCCAATTCCGCTACCTGTTGTATCTTTGTATGACCTAGGATATATTTGATAGACAACCGCCTCTTTCCACCATTTCTTATCAATTAATTTTTTCATAAGCCTCCTGTTACAGGTTAACCTGATATAGATAATCAAATAGAAAGCATAGTATATTCATAATTTTCATTATATACAATAACTTAATTATTTACAATACGGTCAGGAGGCAAATTAAAGAAAGAGCATCATAACGATATTTCTGCTCACAGTGAAGATAATCAGTTGGTATTAATTATAATTCTTGATTCTGATTCATTCTCAAGTTAAACTTGTTTATTTTTAATAGAAGCATATGCCTTCTGAACTGCATTCTTTTGTTCCATTGTCATTTTTGCATTGCCGTATCTAACAGAACAGAACAGTTCTGTAATAAATCGTATTTTATCAACTTTTGGGTAATTCTGTTTCTCCAGTTCGAGTAAAAGCTCCAAGGGAGTCTGGTTATCATTACGGTAAATTTTATCATGTGCTAATACTTTTAACATCCTGCCATAAAAATGCCCGGCAAATCTAAGTTGTTTTTTCTTAGGCTTAGATATTAACCAAAAATTGGATATGAACCTTTTCAGTTTTATCGCAAAATAAATCAATAAAAAGATAACAGTAAAAGCTCCTGCCGGCAGTATCAAGAAAACAAAACGCTTAATAAACGACTGCACAATTTTTATAAATGAATCAATAAACTCAGTCTGATCACCGCGGGAAAAGTTAACTATTTTAGAGTACCAGAAATACTCACACCAATCACGAAAAATAGAAAATGTTGTTTTACCAGTAAGGTTCTGCAAATGAAAGTTGTCAGAGGCATAAGGAGTAGCATCAAAAATTACCCATCCCCTACCCTCAATATATCCTTCAACCCATGCATGTGCATTACGGCCACGAACTTTGTAATAGTCTGCTATTTCATTTTTCTCTATTGTAAAATAACCAATAACCACTCTGGAAGGAATCCCTTTCATTCTTAGAAGCACTGCCATTGCCGACGCAAATCGCGCACAATGTCCTTTCTTTTTATTAAAAATTAAATCTTCCACTGGATACTGCTTATCAAGCTCAGGTGTCCCAATCTCATATACAAAATTATCCTTCAGATAATTCTTGATGATATTAGCCTGCTTATAAGGACTTGTTTCTCCATTTAAAATTCCAGCCAGCCAGTTTTTCAATTTTTCGGAGGTTTCGGGATAGGCTGTATATTGTTTTATATCTATACCAGATAATTGCTGTAGAGGAGGCTCAGGGTTAGTCCAATACTCATACATCCTATTTTTCTTATAAGAATTTATTAAAATAGTTACATTACCCTGTGCAGATACACTGGGATGATAGAAAAAATTACCTCTAATACTCTCTACATATCCATCTGTAGGTAAATAGAGCCTTTTGTAATTGGATATTGTTATATCTACTTTTCTATATAGAGAATCTTCTGAATATTCTTTTCTCGAAAGAGTACGCACATTCCTAAAACTAAAAGAACTGGCAGTCCACGTATTTCCGTCAAATGAATCCAGGGAGAAACATTTAAGATAACTGATATCAGGACCATAAATTTTAAATAATAATTGATCTGAAGCCCATTTGCGGCCTCCGTCAGACATTTCCAGTATAGGTTTTTTTAATTCAAAGCCAAAACCCCTACCGATTAAATTCGATCCGGGTACTGTATACCCTCTGGGCAGCAATAAAAAAAACAGTATCATCACAACAAAAATTATAAAACCATGAATAAATCTATCCAAAAAGCAGTCAGAAAAACTAAAATTAAAGAATATTTTCCCCCTAATTAACTTATTGGTGCGAAGCACCTGTTTGTCATCATTCCCCTGAAGAATAAACATTTTATCTACCTGAATACAGTATAACGCTTTAGGTAGAAGGTATAATACAGCAAAGATAATGAGAATAAAACTGTACCCAAGTATTACCTGACTACCCACCGCCACCTGTGTTAGTGCCATAGCTGTAGAAAAAAGTTTATCACGTTTATTTAATGGAGCTAGCAAACGAATAGCCTGCAATACTACAAAAGCATTACCTAAAGCCAAACATCTTGAAAAATAATTATCTCCCCCAAATCTGAAAGATAATATCAGAACAAAAAGAAAGAGAAATAATTCCAATATTTTAGGGAAAAAACTCGTTTTCCTTCTAAATCTTATGCAAATTAACCATGTAAGTACAAATATAATTAATGGCAGCAGGTAGTTATCCCCCGAAAAACTCTGGCAGATGAATCCAAGGAGTATCAGTAAGTTAAACGGATTTTTATAAGCTGTTATGTTCATTTATAATTCAGACAAAGGGTTAAGGGTTAAGGGTTAAGGGTTAAGGGTTAAGGGTTAAGGGTTAAGGGTTCAGCGTTCAAAGTTCAGCGTTCAAAGTTCAGCGTTCAAAGTTCAGCGTTCAAAGTTCAGCGTTCAA
>CAZGAI010000059.1:11759-12514 GCA_964523175.1 uncultured Victivallales bacterium
AGTTCAAAGTTCAGTTTATCTCATTTCTTCCGTAATAATACATATGTTCTAAGTTCATTTTTTTTAATAAACTTTCATTACTTTCCGCAATTTCTTTGGATACCGTTTTAGCTTTGAGTAATTCAGATGACGGTAGATATAATGATACACTTCTATTTTCTATCTGTAATTTATTTACTGCATCCATCACATCACCATTCAACTTACTCAAAACAAAACATACTGCCGCCTTAGAGGAAATCGCAGAAAGAGCTTTATCAATAAGACCTTTCGTAAGTGAATCATTGTTACTTTTAATACCAGCTAAAGTTTCCATCACAATATCACCATCAGAAAAAGGTGGAATACGTAAAACATTCAAGTCAAATAGATCAATCAGTTCAGTATGATGACCAATATCTAAAGCAGAAAAAATCATAGAACCAGTAGCACGAACTGCGCAGTCAAGGGTAGTCTCCTTATCAGAAACAGGGAAAGCACTATTATCAATCACAAATGAAACACGGCCGGATAGCTTCTCATTAAATTGTTTTACCATAAATCCTAGACCTTTAGAGCTACTTTTCCAATGGATATATTTTATCGGATCACCGGGTAGAAAAGGTCGAACGCCGGCAAAGTCATTTCCATAAACCGACTTATGCTGTCCACAAAACTTACCATCTATAACAGGTTCTACACCGGCAGCAGCCGGTTCAGTGCAATTGTAAATTGCAGGATATACTATTACTTTCCCTTTTGCACAAAGAGTTTTT
>CAZGAI010000060.1:0-12411 GCA_964523175.1 uncultured Victivallales bacterium
AACTAGAAATTATATTTTATTTTTTGATAGGCTGAGAGAAAAAAATATTATTTAATAGATAATTATATGTTGTTTTTACACGATTTTTATATATAATTTAAATAGAATTCAGTTTACATATATTATCATCTTCTGGTATCTAATAATATTATACTTATAGGGTCATATTATGCGTCGTTTAGGCAAATTATCCTACATTTTGATTAAAGAACGGAAACAGACAAGGTTTCTATTGGCATTGGGAATCACTGTAGGAGTATTAACCGGACTTGTCTCCAGCTTTTATGTAATATCAATTCATTCACTTCAGCATGGCAGGAGATATTTACTTGATTTATTCCCTCAAAGTCTTATATGGCAATGGGGATTGTCAATTATTATTGCCATTGTATTTCTCGTTGTAGGAATATGGATTGTAAGGCGCTTCGCCCCCCAGGCAGGAGGGAGTGGAATTCATGAAGTTGAAGGGTTCCTTTGTGGAAAAAGAAGTATGATATGGTATAAAGTACTTCCTTTTAAGTTTGTAGCAAGTAGTTTTGCTATTGCAAGTGGTATCGTTCTTGGTAGAGAAGGCCCGAGTATTCATATGGGCGCTGCTGTTGGAAAAATGATAAGCTCCAGATTTAAAGTGAAATCTGAATATACTCATGTTCTTGTTGCTGCCGGTGCAGGTGCAGGGTTGGCTGCAGCATTTAATGCTCCCTTATCGGGTATTCTTTTTGTTATTGAAGAAATGCATTCTCATTTTAATTATAATTTTAAAAGTCTACAGTGTGTTGTAGTAGCCTGTTTTTTTAGCGTATTTGTATTGCGGATGTTTATGGGACAGGCGCCTGATATACCTATGCAGCATTTTCCTGCTCCACCATTGGAATCCTTTTGGATTTTTGCGTTATTCGGTGTTTTATTCGGTATTTTAGGCTTTATGTTTAACCGGTATCTTGTCTCTTTCCTAAATTACTTTGGTAAGTTAAATAGCAAATCATTCTGGAAACATGTTGTAATTTCTGCTGCTGTGATTGGTATTCTTTTGCAAGTTTATCCCGATGCAACAGGTGGTGGATACATTTTTGCACCTAGAGTTTTGGCATTTCAAGTACCTGTACTGGCATTGTTTCTATTATTTTTTATCAGAATGATAGGTGTCTGGATATTTTGTGGTATGGGAGCTCCGGGAGGACTTTTAGAACCTATGCTTGCTTTAGGTATCTGTATGGGCATGTGGTTTGGGTGGTTTGCTCATTTATGGTTTCCCGCTTTAATTTTGGAACCGGGAGTATTTGCTGTTGCAGGAATGGGGGCTTTATTAGCTGCAACTGTAGGCGCTCCTTTGACCGGTATAGTCATTGTTGTTGAAATGACTATGAACTATGCTCTTATTCTACCCCTTATTATTACTTGTTTTAGCGCTTCTATGACATCGTATATTCTGGGAGGAAGTCCTCTTTATGAAATTCTTCTTGAACGTACCTTGAGTCTTGATGAGAAAAAGAGGAAAGAGCAAATAACTAATAATGCGGTTCCAAAGTAAGAGCTTATAAAATCATTGAAACATAAATCGGATTTTAAAAACTATTCTGTAGCAACATCAATCTAATAATATCTTAAGGATAAGACTTCCTGGTTCCAGCTATGCTGGTTTTTTGTGTATAGGAATTTGCTTGTTAATTTGTTAATAGTTAACAATATTATATTATTTGATGTAATTAAAAAGGCAATAATAAGGTTTACCTTGAATTTATAACAAGCTAAATGAAATTGTAATATCATCTTCTATTATCAGATAAAATTATACTTATAGGGTCATATTATGCGTAGCTTAAGGAAATTATCCAACATTTTGATTAATGAACGGGAACAGGTACGTTTCCTGCTCTTTGCCGGCATATTGCTTGGTGTTTTGGTTGGTGCTGTCGGAAGTATATTCCAGATAAGTATTATTTGGTTCAGTGGATTGAGAAATAATTTTCTGGGATTGTTTGGAGGTAGTGAGCTTTGGCAATGGCCGGCTACCATAATATTTACAACAGTATTAATAGTTTTATCTATATGGATAGTCAGACGCTTTGCTCCGGAAGCGGCCGGCAGCGGAGTTCAGGAAATTGAAGGTGTGCTGGACAATAAACGTATTCTAAGATGGCACAGGGTTTTACCTGTTAAGTTTATTGCCGGTTCCCTGTCGCTATCGAGCGGTTTGGTTCTGGGTAGAGAAGGTCCTACAATTCATTTGGGCAGTGCCCTGGGAAAAATGTTAAGTAAAAGGTTTCTTTTTAAATCTGAACATACTCATATTTTGATTGCGGCTGGTGCTGGCGCCGGCTTAGCAACGGCATTTAACGCCCCTTTATCCGGAGTTTTTTTTGTTATTGAAGAGATGCATACCCAGTTTAGGTATAGTTTTAAATCACTTCAATGTGTTATTGTTACATGTGTTGTAAGTGTAGTTGTGCTTCGTATATTTATGGGACAGGCTCCAGATTTGCCAATGACTCATTTTACTGCCCCACCAATTACTTCATTGTGGATATTTATAATTTTTGGAGCCATTTTTGGATTAATGGGAGTAGTTTTTAATAAATATTTAGTAGTGTTTCTAGATTTTTACGGAAGTTTAAAGGGATATCATTATTGGGGAGTAATTATAATTCTCGGCATAATTGTGGGGATATTATTAAAAGCGTATCCTTATGTGGTTGGTGGTGGTTATTATGTAATACCGCAAGCCCTGACATACAGAATTTCCACCATGGCTCTCTTTTTTATATTTATAGTAAGAATGGGCACTACCTGGGCTTCATATGGCTGTGGAACTCCTGGAGGTATTTTTGCACCAATGCTGGCGCTCGGCTCTGTTTTTGGTATGTGGTTTGGATATTATGCAAGCCTTTGGTTTCCAAACATGATATATGAGCCGGGTATTTTTGCTGTTGCAGGGATGACTGCTCTTTTTACTGCAACTGTTGGTGCTCCGTTGACAGGAATTATTCTTGTAGTCGAAATGACTATGAATTATGCACTGATTGTACCTTTAATTTTTACATGTTTTAGTGCTACAATGATTTCTTATCTGTTGGGCGGTAATCCAATTTATGAAACACTTCTTGAACGGACTCTAAGGCTTGAGCAGGAGAGAATTAAAAAAAGCCTGAAGGAGGCGGAAAAAGCTAATAGAAAACTTTGCGATTCCTAGTTTTGTTTTTGAGTTTTGTTCTCTACTTCATTTTTGGGTTATGATGGATTTAACTGCTTTGCTTTTCGTTAATTTGGATAATAGAGAAGTTTTTGTTCTATACCGACACAAGGTCGGTAGGAGAAACAACTCCTTATTTCCATCCGACCTTGAGTCGGATGAGATAAAAATTGAGTCGTAATAATGTCTAAAACATACCTTACTCCTTAACAAATAAAAAAACTTTCTCTTGAAGAAATGAAAAAACAGACCAAGGGAGAGTTGGTTCTTCTCTATACTCTGACAAATATAAATTGTGTTCACTCTCTGCATTATGATTGGACAGGAGTTTGCTTTTTTAGTTGTTGACTCAAGTGTTGCAGTTCATTTTTATCAGTAATTTTATGCCCCAATAGCATATAATGTTTCCGTATCATCCTGATTATAATAGTTTATAACTCTTTTAATTTTTTATGTACTCTTTCTACACCTGGGAAGTCACGAAAGAGTATTCCATTTTTATTAAACCAGCTATTTGTATCAAGCTTGCCTTTGATTTCGGGTTTGTTGTATAAAAATCTGTCAACACCAATAATAAGCGGTAGGCGTGGATTATTGGTGCAAAACTCAATTCGTTTCAATAACTGATTAGAATGCCATCTGTGAAAAAATTCAATATGAATAGTCTTTCCATCTGTATTCATGAAACTGAAATCAGGGAAAATGAGCTCCTGTTTTCCTGTATCTAGAAAAGATGAAGTTTCAATGATTTTCCAATCATTTACTTTTTCTTTAAACAATTTATAAAACATTGTGTATTCTTCCGGAATGTAAGATCTGAAATTATGATAATGACTTTTTATTCCGGTCGTTTCATTCAAACTCAACTTATAGGTATTACCTTTTAGCTTAATTTCGGATGAAATTTTCCATTTTGATAAGGAGCATACTGCAGGGAAAAATGATGCTAGCTGAAGACCGTATTTTTTTGTGTTCTCAAATAAATTTATAGGTCCGTCAATTTTCAGAATAATTTTATGGAATTGTTTGTTTACTTTACCTGTAGTTCCATTCACGGGCTTTATCAGTACCAGAAGTCTAAAAAATTTTAGGTATTTAAGCAGTCTGCGCATTTTTACCGGTACTGGCTCTTCAACTGTAATAGTCAGTTTGCCACTATAGAGAAGTAGCGACTGAACAAGGGAGCAGTTATATCTTTCGAGAAGTGCAGCTGGTGTTATATTTTTTATGCTGGAAAGTATTTCGTTATCAGGCAGATCAGAATAGATATTATGAGAGACAAAATCTTTGTTTACTGATTCAATAGAAGATAGAATTTTCTGCCTATATTCGCTGTAGGTGTTATGTCCGCACTTTAATATTTCTGCAGAAAGTAAAAATACTTCTTTTCTCAAATCTGTGTAGTTTATATCTGATTTGTTAGTGAATTCACACCTATCTAAAATCAGCTTGTTCAGTCCTTTGGCTATAATCTGATTTTTCCGGACATTCAGTATTGGTGAGGTCTGTTCCTCTGTTTCCTTTTTTGTATATTGGTTTGAAGGATTATATATAGAGAGAAGTTGTTCGGATAAAGCCAACAATGAAGTATCAGAAGTATCAATAAAAGCGGGTTTTAAATAACCGTTAACTCTTTTATATTTTATTAAGTCTTTGGTAAGCAAAAGTATACTCTTAGATTTTAAATATTTAAGCGCTGATATAAAAAAAGGGCACAAAAAACTTGTGCCCTCCTGTATATTTACTCATTTACATATAAATTTTAGCTTTCAGATGATTCAAGTTTTTTTCTGTTTTCACAGACAATAAGAGGAGTTGAAGATGGGCGAATAACTCGTCTGATAAACGGGACAATGCCTCTGTTTGCTTTGTCAATTTCTGTTTTAGCTTCTTTTAGTGTATTTTCCCATGTAGGAGCAAATCCAGGAGCTCTTTCCTGCATAATATGAATTGCCCGGTCATAAACCTGTAAAAGAATTATTTCTTCGCGTCTTGGTTTTATTCTTAGGGTCTGTACACTTGTTCTCAAGTTTTCATTTTCATCTTTAATTTTCTCAAACTTCTTTTTCTGCATTTCTTTTGATTCTGATTCAATTTCAAGTTGAATCTGTAAATGCTGTTTTAGTTTGTGCTTTTCATTTTTTAAGATATTTATTGTTGAGTCCTTTGATTTACGCATATTTCTATATGAAAAATAAAACTTTAAAAGAGTAAAAAGCCATATCAGTAATCCAATTACTAAGCCCCAGAGAAAATGACTCGAAAGAATTGATTCCCAGTTAATATCCATAATAGTGTACCTTTATTTTGATGATAGAAATTAATAGATATATTTAATATATGATTGCATAAAAAATTATACAATATTTTTAATCTAAAAATTACTTATTTAGCTCACTTGAAGTACTTTTTTTAGCTGTTTTTTTTGTTGTTGAAACTATTGGGTTCATGCCAGTGCTGACGAATATTTGCTGACGAATTTTATTAAATGCGTTAACATAAGACTGAGCATTTTCAATAGCTGTATCGTTTATTATAGGTTGACCTTTTGAAGTGGAAGAAGTTGTATTTGCCACAAAATTGATGCGTATTTTTGTTTTATTAGCAGTTCTTTCGGTAATAAATGCTGTTGTTTTTGTAAAAGAAGTTGTCCCAAAAAAATTTGTCTGTTTAGGACTTTGAGCAGTAATGAAGCCTGTATCGAAATCTGCTGTCTGTATTATATAACCTAGGTTTTGAAGTATGGTTATAACAGCGTTAAAAGCAATACGTTTATTTACGTCGAACGTCCTAGTCTGTAATGCTTCTATCTGGAGGGGATTCAACCGTGGTTTACTGTCGAATTGAGCGCAGCCGGCTAAAACAATAATAGCAGATATAGTAATAGAAAGCACTGAGTTTTTTTTAAGTTTTGTCATTTATGAATACCTGATATTAAAAATTTGTTGCCAGTGTTTTAAAGTTTGATACCGTATCTCCATTAAATGTAATGATAATAGTCATTGTTCTTGTAGAATTCATTATACCGACATCGTTATTTTCTCCACCTAATAAAACTACATTCCAATAGAATTTATTACTACCACCTTTGGTAATGGAAGCGTTTTTCTGATATGTCCATATTGAATTACCACTGCTGTCCTGAGTTACTATATTTGGTGAACCAAACGTACTGAGAACTTCCTGTTTAGTCGTTGCATCTTTTTTCAATGTCATTGATACCTGGCCTGGTGTAAACGGTGAGTTAGGCATATTTGGGTCTGTAGAAGCACACGAACATAATCCAATAATTAGAAATATTGTAACAATACTCCCAATAAAATAATGAAGAAATTTCATATTGATTCCTTTTTGAAAGAGTTTTCGATATTTTGTCCTTAATACATTTTAGCATAAAATATAGAAAAATTCAGTCATTAAAATAAAGTTTGTAGGAAATATTATTGTAGAGACGGGTTTGAAACCCGTCTCTATTATTCAAGCCCGCTTCTCTTACTTCCAGGTATTTAGATAGCAGAATTCTTCAATCTTTTTTTTCACCGGAGAAAATTTTACATCAGCAGGATAGCCAAGGCTGATCAGTGATAAAACTTTAATATTATTAGGAATAGAGAGAATTTTTTTTATTTGCTTTTCTTTAAACCATCCAATCCAGCAGGTACCGAGATCTTGGCTTTCAGCGGCTAGAACGAAGTGTTCTCCTGCGATGCCTGCATCAATCAGGTGGTATTTGACACCTGAAATAACGGGGGCAAAGCTATGTGTGAAAAAGGATGTATCTGTACAAAGTACAACTATGACAGGGGCTTTTTGCAGCCATGGCATCGGGACACCCGGAAGGAGTGCTTTTTTGCAGATTTGACCACGTAGTTCACTGTTTTTTACTATAATGAATTTCCAAGGCTGTTTATTACAGGCAGACGGAGCATGTTTTACAGCTTCAAGGCAGTAGGTGATTATTTCTTCCGGAATATTTTTGTCAAGATATTTACGACAGCTTGTCCTTTTTTTTACTAATTCAAGAAAGTTATTCATTATTATTGTCTTCCGATTTGCTATTGGGTGTCTTGAAAAATTTATTTATTTGGTCAGTAATATTTATCCCTACACCTACGATTGCATAAGGGGGTTTTATCTTCAAGAGAAAGCAGGTTTGCAGAAAATGAAACATCTGTCTGTTTTTTCTTTAAATCTATAGGGATTTGCATTTTAATATTGCTAATATACAGCAAAATTATATAGTCCGCTAGAACAAAAAAATAAAAACAAGATTTACTTTGAATATTATATTTTAGTTGAATATAACAAAATATTGAAAATAGACAACTGATAATAATGCTTGATATATGATAAAGGCATAATTACTACAAAATATATTTACCCCTTGCAGGTATGAATTAAAATACTATAATAATTAGTATAATCACTACGCTACTTTTTGCAGAATAGTTGCAAAAACTGATTTCCTATAGTACAATTTTATTACAAATATTCTAAACAGGAGATAACTTATGAGTAATGATATTACATTGCAGAGAGCTAAAGCAATAGCAGCCTGTAAAATTGTTGATCTTCAACCAGTAACTTTTCATTCTTTGCCGGATAGAATTCCTGACAAAAACAGGTATAAAAACTGTTATATCTTTTTAGATAAAAATAATCACCATTTAGGTCTTTTCTGCTCAGGCCACTATGTTGCTGTCGACAAAGCCACCGGTGAAGTTTTCCGTTTTTCAGGATAATTTTGAACGCTAAAAAAATAAAACTACTAAGAATTACTTTTCTCCATACCGGATAAAATTGATTTTTATTTGTTAATTTTAGGTAGAGCTAATTGGATATTTTGAATAAAAAATCATCATATTTTGTGCCGGCAGAAAATATTACAGTTAAGCAGGAAATAAAACGAAGCCGGTTTATTGCAACGGTTGGCAGAGCTATCAGTAAAAAAAATGCGTTTGAATTTATTAGTAGAGTTAAAGCATTATACCCGGATGCTAGGCATCATTGTTATGCATTTGTTGCAGGGTGTCCTAAAAATACTCCTTATATCGGGATGAGTGATGATGGAGAGCCCCAGGGAACTGCTGGTAAACCAATGCTAAGTATTCTGCAGTACAGTAATATCGGTGAAATTGTAGCAGTGGTTACACGCTATTTCGGGGGAATAAAACTTGGAACTGGAGGGCTTGTGCGAGCGTATTCGAGTTCTGTCCAGTTGGCCCTGCAGAAAATTAAACTTGAAGAATTTGTAGTATTGAAAACTGTACATGTTTCTTTTTCTTATTCTCATGAAAGTGCAATGCGCTATGTCTTTGAAAAAATGAAAGTTAAAATTAATGATGTATGTTACCAAAATGATGTAAAATTGTCTATTGAATTTCCTGAATATAAATTTGATGAGCTATATAAAGAAATAAAAAACCTAACTCGCGGAGAAGCTGAAATAAGCTCGTGAATCTGCACTAGGTTTAAACAGAAATAATCAGCTTTCGGGTAATATGATATTTCTCAAATAGTTTATAGCGTGATAATTAAGTATTGTAACTATGACTATTTTAGCACATTGAGCAAAACTAGTAAAAATCACAAAATACTATAAACAAACGGCCTAGCTTCATGTAAAGCTTCCAAAGTAGCTCTTTGTTCTACGATCGATGAGGTGCGAGTCGCGCAGACGGAACGTTTCAATATTTGATATTTGTTGTTTTTATTTTATTTCCTGTTTTAGATATTATAAATTTAATTTTGGAATTTATTTGTAATTTGATTACCTTGAGGATAGAAGCTTTCTTAATCAGATCACTAGATCTCCAAATCACTAGATAATTTTACCATACAGTACAGCAGATCGATTTCTTCTTTCCAGATAGTAGAGTCTATTGTTTCAAGGATTATCGGCATATTGTTAAAACGCGGATCGTTCATAAAACGTTCAAAAAAAGGGATGCCCAGATAGCCTTTGCCAATGCTTTCATGCCGGTCTTTTCTTGAACCGCATGCAACTTTTGAGTCGTTGAGATGAATCCCGGTTAGATAGTTTAGCCCGACTATCTCTTCAAAGTTTTTAAACGTAGTTTCATATTCTTCAAGGTTTTGTATATCATAACCCGCTGCATATGTATGACATGTGTCCAGACAGACACCTATTCTGCTTTTGTTTTTTATTCTATCTATAATATATGCTAAATGTTCGAATTTATATCCAAGGTTTGAGCCTTGGCCCGCTGTATTTTCCAAGACTATCTTTATATTTGGAACAGCATCCATTGCCTGCTCAATACATTCAATTATAAGATCCAGACAGGCTTCTTCGCTAATTTCCCTTAAGTGACTTCCTGGGTGAATATTTAAATATTGAAGGTCCAGTTGACGACACCTTTTCAGTTCTTCAATAAAACTGTCCAAAGACTTTTTTCTTTTCACATTGTCTGAGTTGCCTAAGTTGATCAAATATCCGGCATGGGGAAGTATGTATTTTGTTGAGTAGTTTTCTTTTATAAGCTCTGCTTTAAATTGGTTAATCACTTTATCTTCCAGAGGTTTTGCATACCACTGTAGTTGGGTTTTTACAAACAGACCAAAAGCTTTAGCATTTATATGTTTAGCTTTTTTAATTGCATTGTGTACACCTCCGCCTGCACTTACATGAGCTCCTACAAATTTATTCATAATACTTTTCAATCCATCTTTTTCTTTATAAATGTTTAATATTTTATACTATATTGTTTTTTTTGTCATAATCTACTATTATTCATGTTAAGGCTTGACTATATATTTTTCAGAAATAAAATTTTCACTATTTATATTATCATTAACAGGGGTGAAATATGACAAAAGCTTCTTACATGACTGGAAAAGGCAAACCTCATCCGCTAGGAACTACAATAGATAAGAGAGGTATTAATTTTTCTCTATTTTCCGAACATGCGACTTCTGTAGAACTTTTGCTTTTCGAGAAGTATGATGATGCTAAACCGAAACAGGTAATAATCTTTGACCCTATTGAGAATAAAACATTCCACTTCTGGCATATTTGTGTAAAAGGTTTGAAGCCCGGAATTCATTACGCTTTCAGGGTAGACGGCCCCTGTGATTTAGAAAACGGGCAGTCTTTCAATAAAAATAAAGTATTGATAGATCCCTATGCGAAAGGAAATAACAAATCCCTGTGGGATTATAAAATGGCATGTAATTCTGAAGATAATCTCCCTTATTCGATGAGGAGTACAGTTATTAATACCTCCGATTATGACTGGGAAGGTGATGAACCCCTGAAAAGATCTATGAGTCATACTATTATTTATGAACTTCATGTTAGAGGGTTTACCAAATCTAAAAGCTCTAAGGTAAAGAACCCGGGCACTTTCCTGGGCCTTATTGAGAAAATTCCATACCTTAAGGAACTTGGTGTTACCGCTGTGGAACTTCTGCCTATTTTTGAATTTGATGAAATGTCTGAACTACCCTATGCACCAGGGAGTAACTTAAATAATTTCTGGGGTTATAATACTATCAGCTTTTTTTCTCCAAATTCTGATTATTGTGTTACTCCTGACGAAGGGACCCATGTTAATGAATTCAGGGATATGGTTAAAGCCCTTCACAAGGCTGGAATTGAAGTGATTCTGGATATTGTTTTTAATCATACTTACGAAGGAAACGAAACTGGTCCTGTAATTTCATTTAAAGGGATTGATAATAGCATTTACTATATGCTTGATGATGATGGTAGTTATTTGGATTTTTCAGGATGCGGAAACAGTTTTAACTGTAATCATCCTATTGTTGCTAAGTTCATAATGGACTGCCTGCATTATTGGGTAACAGAAATGCATGTTGACGGCTTCAGATTTGACGAAGCATCTGTTCTCTCAAGAGGTGAGGATGGAAAACCGATGAAGCATCCGCCAATACTATGGTTGATAGAGTTGAACGATTTCTTAGCAGATACAAAGGTGATAGCAGAAGCCTGGGATGCAGCAGGACTCTATCAGGTGGGATATTTTCCAGGTTACAGATGGGCTGAATGGAATGGTAGATTCCGGGATGATGTAAGGCGTTTTATCCGGGGAGAATCCGGATTGCTTAAGGCTGTTGCTTCTAGAATAGCCGGTAGTACTGACTTATACAAGTTAACAGAACATTTGCCGATTAACAGTATTAACTTTATTACGGCACATGATGGTTTTACTTTGAATGACCTCGTTTCTTATAACTCCAAAAAGAATAATAATAATGGAGAAGATGGTAAAGATGGTTCCAATCAGAATTTTAGCTGGAACTGCGATGTGGAAGGTCCAACTCAGGATTCGGAAATTGAAAAGTTAAGAGACAGAATGATAAAAAATTCCGCTGTAATTCTGCTTTTGTCTCAAGGAGTTCCAATGATACTTGGTGGTGATGAGGTGAGACGAACCCAACAGGGAAATAACAATGCATATTGCCAGGATAATGATATAAGCTGGTTTGATTGGGGTTTACTGGAAAAAAACAAATCTATGTTTCGTTTTTGGAAAGAAATGATAGCTTTCCGTAAATGTCATCCGGCACTTCATCGGAGGAGGTTTTTTACAGGATCAGTAAATGAGAGAGGATTGAAAGACATTTCCTGGCACGGAGTTAATTTAGATGAACCGAATTGGGATGATGACAGCGCACGTGCACTTGCTTTTACTTTCGGGGGAGAAAGGGATGCGGCTGATATACATGTTATGATGAATATGTACTGGGAGCCGCTAAATTTTGATATAGCTCCTGTCAATGGGCGCGAATGGTATTTAGCTGCTGATACATATCAGGTTTCGCCTATGGACTTTGCCAAAGCGGGCAATGAAAAACAGGTAACTAATTCCAAATATCAGGTTAGGGAAAGGAGTATAGTAATACTACTATCCAAGTAAAGGCTACGGAGAAAATCATTATAGCTAAGTAAATAGTATAGTCTTACTTTTATAATTAATGCTATTAAAACGTGTTTAAAATTTGCACAACAGTTTTGGTCGTGGGCTGCTTGCAGTCCAAAAGCCAAAACTAAATAGCTTTTGGGCCGCGTTCAAATTTCGCCTTATTATTACTGCAAGGTTTATCTATTTTTTTTTATAAAAGATGAATTTAAACAATATTCCAAAAATAAAGCCTATAAATGCAGTAATTATCAGTAGCAGTGTTTTTGAAATGGAGATTGGATTCCAAAACAAAATATATAACTCTACAGGAGT
>CAZGAI010000061.1:0-3537 GCA_964523175.1 uncultured Victivallales bacterium
TTCTATTTGGACTTTTTATTTTGCCTTTAGCTAGAAAGGGTGTGAGTTCTGAAGTACAAAAACTGTAGGGCAATGCCTGCTTGGTTTTGGTTTCCTTTTTATGGGGTTGGGCATCATGTCTGAAGGACTGGAACCTTTAAAGCAGAGTCATTATGTAAAAGATTTTTTTGCCACATTCGGTGCTGATCCATTCCTTGGAATAGTGGCTGGAATGATTGTCACTATGATATTGCAGAGTAGCAGTGTTACAATTGCAATTGTGCAGGTAATGGCACTAAATGGAATACTTGATATTGGTCCTTCGTTGGGATTGATACTTGGCAGCTGTATTGGAACTACTATAACAGCTCAGCTGGCTGCACTTGGCGGGACAAAGAATGCCAGATCAGTTGCAATGGGGAATACTTTGTTTAAAGTTTTGGGCACTGTCATGTTTTTCCCCTTTCTGGCAACCGGATGGTTTGAATGGTTTATTAGACTATTGGTTCCTGATAGTTTAGTTATGGTTCAGATTGCAGCAGCAAATACTATTTTTAACCTTGTCACATTATTGATTTTTACAACACTTTTATGGCCTTTCCTTATTAAATGCTCTAAACTATTGACATTTGGTGGTACTGAGGAAATCGATCGTGAAGCTAAATACCTGGATCCTCTCTTATTAAACGATCCCCCAATAGCTATGCAGCAGGTAGTTTTTGAATTGATACGTATGACAGAACTTGCACAAAGTACGGCTATAGATGCCAAAACCTCATTTTTATCCCAAAAAGGTGAAAAATCTAGGGCTGTGAAAGAAAAAGAGGAGGTCCTTGATGAGCTTCAGAGAAGTATTACATCATATCTAATTCAGATAAGCTCAAGGGATTTGAATACACGGGAGTCTATGGCATATCCTGTGCTGCTGCATTGTGTTAACGATGTGGAAAAAGTTGGTGATTATGCAGTAAATATAGTTAATTATGCGGAGGAAAAAAATTCAAAAGAACTGAAATTAGAATATAGACATACCGTTATTATGGATACTATGTTTTCCAAACTGGATGAAATTTTTAATAAGCTAATTACATCACTTAAAGAAAAGGATAGCCATAGCGCGTACGGTATTGTTGAGCTGGATAATCAATTGAGTGACCTTAAAATAAAATGCAGAAAAGGTTATATAAAGCGATTAAAAAAACAGAAAGCTAACCCTCAGCTCGAAATGTTTATTATGGATACTGCTTCTGCAGTTAAAAAGATGAGTGACCATTTAGCTAATATAGCTAACGCGGTTATTAATGACTTACAATGGGGCAGGAAAGTAAAATTCAGAGATGATGTTTAATTTTAAAAAAATAAGGTTTGGAATACATTTTTCAGGCGTGATTGTTATTTTTCTCAGTATCTCTATGATTATCATAGCAATCGTTGCATTAATATCCCTAAGAAATCTCGGTATTTATACAATATCAAAATTGGAAGGGAGTCTTGCAGTACATTCTACCGAACTTTTGCTGGAGGAAACACAGAGAAAGGCAGAGGATTATTCCAATATTTTTAGGAAAGTATCAGACCTTGTTTCAGTTTTATCAGGACAAACAGTTTCTAATATCAACTCTATAAATAATTATAATTTTAATAAAAGTAAAATTCAGGAATATTGCACTCAATTTAAAAAGAATACTGATAAAGGTAACTTAGTAAATACAACTGTTCGGGATACATTAACAGTTTTTGCAGGAAAAGAAAAAACTATCCCCGAGGAACTAAATAAAAAATTATATTCTCTTTCACTGTTAAATTCTCTTTTAAAAAAAGTTTATTTTACAAACCCGAATTATTATAGTTCATGGATATGGTTTAGTGATGACAATATTTTCACTGTCTATTCTCAAAATAACGAATATAGGAGTATTTTATCCCAAGATGATGGATATAAAAACTTCTTAAGCCAGATTAAAACCCGTATCGGAAATAAAGGTGAAGATAAAGTTAAGCTTACTCGTGATTACAAAAATATAGTTGGGGAATCTGTTATTTCTGCTGTTTATGAGTATTATAATGATAACGGTCAGCTTATTTTTATGGCAGGTATAGAGCTTGAGTTAGATGCATCGATAAAGGATATTATTAATAAAGATGTTTTCATAAGGGAACGTGATAATGATAATGAGACAGGTGATTTCAGCTCTTTTACATTTATTGTCAGTTCCGCTGATAGGCGGGTAATACTCTCTGTGCTAGGAGAGAATAAACTCAAACAGTTCTCTTTTTCGAAACTACTGGATGGTCAGCCGTCACATGCAAAACCTTATAATCCTATTTTATCCGAACTCAGAAGAAACATTTATAAAAACCTGAAAGGGCAAAAAGGATTTTTCTCATTTTCTTTGAATAGTGAAAACTACCTTCTTACGTATAGTAAAATTTCTGCAAATGACTGGTATTTGGGAGTTGCTGTTTTAAAAAAAGACTTTTTGTCTAAAATTATCCAACCAAAAAACAGAATAAGTAATGGTTTCACTACATTTGAAATTAATTTTTTTCTTCTTTTTTCTTTTTTTCTTCTTCTATCTATACTTGTTCTAATTATTTTTTTTAGAAAATACATTATTAGACCAATTTCAAAATTCAGAAATGATGTTTTTAAAATGGGGCGGGGTAATTTCGATTTAACTATAAGGCATCATGGTGTCAGTGAAATTACGGATTTGGCCGAATCATTTAATACACTCGGGCATAAAGTTCATGAATATATTAAAGAGCTTAAGATTGAAACGGCAGATCGTAATCGTAGAGAAAAGGAAATGAAAATTGCTAAACGGATACAGCAGGCCGTTTTACCTCGCATAACATCTGCTTTTCGTGGTAATAGAATTAGACTTTTTGCCAGACTGCACCCAGCTAACAATGTTGCCGGTGATTTTTATGATTTCTTTTTTCTAAGCAAAAAGAGAGTTGCTTTACTTGTTGCGGATGTTTCAGGGAAGGGCGTTTCTGCCGCATTTTATATGACTATTGCAAAGAGTACAATCAGGAACGCTTGTATTAATGAACCAGATGACCCGGCTAAAGCTCTGTGTTTATCAAATGAATTGCTTTGTGAATACAATTTAAAAATGTTCGTATCAGTCTTTCTGGTTTATTATGATTTGGGTACGGAGCTTTTTCAATATGGAAATGCCGGACATAATGAGCCTGTTATCTTAAGAAGAGATGGAGAAAATAAATTTTTTGGAACCCACCACGATATGGTTCTGGGTATTTTTCCCGATTTGAAATTCCACAAAGGCCAGGAAACTTTCGGTATCGGAGATGCAGTTGTTCTTTATACAGATGGTATAACTGAGGCTAATGCTTCTAATGATGACTATTTTGGTGAAGAACGTCTGATAAAATATTTAGCAGAAAAGAAAACTTTATCGGCTGAAAATTTATGCAGAAGCCTTATTGCACATGTACATCAATTCGAAAAAGGAAATCAGTATGATGACATGACAGTTTTAACTATAAAAAGAAAAAGCTGATGGTCAGAGGTCAGAGGTCAGAGGTCAG
>CAZGAI010000061.1:3637-12292 GCA_964523175.1 uncultured Victivallales bacterium
AGAACAGAGAACAGAGAACAGAGAACAGAGAACAGAGAACAGAGAACAGAGAACAGAGAACAAAAGTAGGAAAATAAAATGAGAATTAATTCTGCTAAATAACTTAGAGTTTATCAAAAAGCATATAATTTAGCAATGAAAATATTTAATATTAGTAAAACATGGCCAAAATCTGAAAGATATTCATTGACAGACCAAATCCGTAGATCTTCAAGGTCTGTTTGTTCTAATTTGAGAGAAGCCTGGGCAAAACGGAGGTGCCAAGCGCATTTTATTTAAAATTGACTGATTGCGATGGTGAAAATAGTGAAACTAATACATGGTTGGACTTTGCCATAGACTGCGGTTATATTGATTTTAAAACACATGATTTATTAGTAAAAGAAATCGATGAAATTGGAGTCATGCTTGGAACTATGATTAAAACACTTGAAGGATTTATTCTTAAATAACCTCAATAAATGATGCTTTACTTTCTGAGTCCTACTTCTGCACTTTACTTTCTGTACTCTGCTCTCTATATTCTGGCTTCTGACTTCTGACTTCTGACTTCTGACTTCTGACTTCTGACTTCTGACTTCTGACCTCTGTTTACTGTTTACTGTTTACTGTTTACTCACCTCCGACCTCCGCTCTCAGCCCTCCGACTTCAGACCTCAGACTTCTTTTTGTTCTATTCGCCCTCAGCCCTTTAACTTCTTTATCCTTTTCTCATAACTTTTTGGAGGAACTGCTAGAAGATAATAAAGTAGATTATGGGCGAAGCCATTGCCTGCTGTAATACCCATATGTGCAGCTCTTAAATGAATAACAGCATCCCAATTGACTGGTGAAACAATAAATGGTTTCCATTTTTCAGTATCAGCCTCATCCATTCTCGCACTTGCTGCCAAAACTTTGCCGTCACCGGCACTGTATGCTGATATTTTGATTTCTCCAGTTTTCCTGTTTACTGTAGCAGTCCGCCTTGTTTTAACAGCATCTCCCAAAAATAGAAATGATGACCAACTTTTTTCTGACTGGTGATGGGTCAGCATTGCACGTGTAAACTGTTTTGCTCTTTTTAGGCATTTTGCTAAATGGTCAATTGCTATCTTACGTCTCTCTGCAGCTTCGGTAATTTTAGGGAGTAGAATTTTTAAAATCTTATCCTGTTCTGGGTTGGCCAATCCCCATTTCAAATCGATCCAGACTTGAGGGTCGTATATATCTACCGGATCACCTTCAGGATCATCTGCATATACTAATTGTCTGTTTCTAATTAGCGGCATCATCTGGTAATATGTGTGAAATGTCCCTATGACTGCCGGTGGATAGAACGGTGAATGTTTAGATATTTGTAATCCGTTTATCAGTTCAATTACTGTATCAAGGTAACCGGCGTTTGGTGTTCCAATAAAAAAAAGCTTATCAATGTATTTGCTGCCCTCCCAGTTAAAATTAGGTAAAGAATCGTCTGATGGTAGGTCCTGTATTCCAAATCTTAAATAATAGCGTGCCAGAAGTCCGCCCATTGAGTGGGCTAAAAAATCAAAATGAACATCGTATTCGCCTATATTATATAATTCTTTATATTTTTTCTGTATATAGGCTCTTTTTTCTAAAACAAAATCATGCAGCTTTGCAGCATTTTCTTGTATGTCGCGGCGCCAGTCATAATAGAATGAAAATAGAGAATGATAGTTTTTTCCTTTCGATAAGGGAATATCATCTCTATTATATCCAGCTTCAGAAAGAATGGCAAGGAGCTTGTCATATGCATCTTGTTGAAAGTGAACACCGAATAGGTTGATATCAAAAGTACTAAGAAGCTCTGTCGGGATAATATCATCTTTTAGTTCTCTAAGTGTCTTTCCCTGCTCCATCGGAAGACTCAGCTCTTTCAATTCTTTCTGACTATATCCGCGAATTGCATCAATACCTTTAAATGACCCCCATACGTCTTTTTCTGTCTGTTTGTTTTTAAGATGAGAACCTAAAAAACCATGTACTACTATGACAGGATTTCTGGCTATTCCTTCATAATCGATTGATTGTTGAAGTATGCCGCTGATAATTGCTTTTCTATAAATGCGACCGGATTGATAGGAACCAATTGACGGATCACGAGATTTTTTCCGAGATATCATAAATTTTATCCTCAAAAAATTTTATCTGTTTTTATACATAAACTGTTCGAAAAAAAACTGTTTTGATTATAATATACTATTTGCAATGATATTTTATACTCTGAGTGCTGTTAATATATTCAAGAAATGAATGAATTTATTTTTTTAACATCTATTTAAAATTCTATCATATTTCTTGCTAAAAGACAATAAAAAAATAAATATAAAATTTAAAAAGGGGAAAATGTGAAAAATTTAATGTGTGTTTTACTATTTGGAATGATATTTATTCCGGGATTATTTGCTGATGAAGGAGAATATGATATGCCGGATTTAGAGAAAATTGCTCAAAAAAACAAAGTTGTTCCAAAGGTATACAAGCCGGCTGCTAAAGTTAAAGCTTCTATTAATGTACAGGAAATTGATATTGAATGCAATGACCTGAAAAGTAAGTTGAAACTTGCTGTAAGCAGTTTGTCTAAGGCATATGAAACAAATAACCCTAAAGAAATAAGAAAACAGGAGTATATTGTTTGGCTTTTGAAAGGGAAAATCGCTATTGCGGAAAAGAGTAAAGATTTTGCCTACCTGATTGGTGAACTTAAGAAAATGTCCAGTGAATATCCTAATTCTTCAGAATTGAAAAATTTAGTTATTCAAACCCAGAATGAAGTAGGCGTTTATATCCAAAATGCCAATAGCATTATTGAACTTGAATCAAAACAGAGGCTGCTTGATGAAAAGCTTAATAAAACACAGAAAATCGGTCTTATAATTCACCAGAAAACGCGTCTCCAAAAAATGCAGCAGGAGTATGACAATAGCTGATTTAATGTAGAAAATTAAATTTAGAATAAACATGAATAATCCTCATAGACATTCAACTAGATTTCTTTGCCGGAAGTCCTTCCGCCGAGCAAATCTAGGTTAAAGGAATACGATTATTCACAGGACGGGATGTGTTTTGTTACAATCTGCGTGCGGTGCATTAAAATCGATAATAACAGACGAATATATTAAAAATGTGAAATGTCATAATTGGAAACCATTCAAGAATAAATTATGGCAACGTAATTATTATGAACATATAATTCGAAATGAAAAATCATATATTAAGATTTCAGAATATATTCGTTCAAACCCTTTCAATTGGATGCATGATAAATGTTTAGGGGGTTTGCGAAAGATTCTAAATTCTAAATTCTAAATTCTAAATTCTAAATTCTAAATTAAGGACTAACATGTTATCAACTGAATTTTTAATCAACCATATTGAATTGGCTGCCGCCAATGCACATATATGGGGTTTTTTAATAGTTTTTGTTTTAATGACGATAGAAAGTTCTTTTATTCCGTTCCCGAGCGAAGTAATCATGATTCCTGCTGGATTTCTGGCTTTTAGAGGGGCATTGTCTTTCGGTGAACCGGTATTGGATTTATGCGCGGTGATAGTGTTTGGTGTTCTGGGCTCGCTGCTTGGGGCTTTTATTAATTATTACCTGGCACTAGCTTTGGGACGGCCTTTTCTTTACCGATGGGGAAAGTATTTTTTTATAAAACCGCAAACCCTTACTAGATCAGAAGAAATTTTCAGAGAATATGGCGATATGGCTACATTTGTATGTAGGCTATTGCCTGCTATAAGGCAGTTGATCTCTATTCCCGCCGGTATTTCCAGAATGCAGTTGGGGCGTTTTGCATTTTTTACTGGACTCGGTGCCGTGATTTGGTCAGCGATACTGGCTTTTATAGGATTTTATCTCGGAAGTCTTTCTAAAGATATGACATACGCTGATCTTGTTCATAAGGGGAAAGATATGCTTGTGAACAATTATGGCTGGATTGTTCTTTTCCTTGTTGTAGTTATAGTAATATATCTAGCTATTCATCGCCGTGTAATGAAATCTAATAAGGCTACCTGATGCCGTATTATAAACAATGAACATTTTTTTGATAATTATTTTATAATTTCAAACCCAAGGGATGCCCCTATGGGGAAAACGCTTGGCGGTGTTCTTGGTGCATTTAAATCGATAACAACAGATGAATATATTAATAATGTAAAATATCATAATTAGAAACCATTCATCAATAAATTATGGCAACGGAATTATGGCTGAAAAAATAAATAAACCTGTTGAACTGATAGTGAACTCTGATGATGCAGGTGTTCGCCTTGACCTTTTTATGTCTGCTAAAATTCCGGACTATTCAAGATCCTACTTTCAAAAACTCATTAAAAATGGTAATGTCTCTTTAAACTCTGTCATAAATAAAATTCCTAGAAAAACAGTTACTGCAGGAATGATAATAGACATTGACTGGCCGGTTGAACACAACTGTGAAGTTCCGAGAGGTGAAAATTTTTGCTATAATATATTATTTGAAGATAATGACCTGATTGTAATAGATAAACCTACCGGGATAGTGGTACATCCGGCAGCTGGAAATTGGGACGGAACAGTTGTAAACGCCTTAATTGGTAGGAATAACGGTTTTATAGAGAAATTTGCCGAAGAAACCGACAAGCTTATTATGCAGCGGCCTGGCATTGTTCATCGCTTAGATAAAGATACTTCCGGCTGTCTGGTGATTGCAAAAAATATTTTGAGTAGACAGCGCCTTTCAGCGAGCTTTGCTTCAAGAAATGTAAAAAAAACATATTCAGCGTTATCTTGTGGTACTCCGGACAAACAAAAAAATGAAATAACTACCCTTATAGGAAGACATCCTGTAAATAGAAAAAAAATGGCTGTTGTTCATAAAAATGGAAAAGAAGCGGTAACGTTATATAAAGTGAAAAAAACGGGAATAATAGACGGAGTGTCTGTTGTATTATTAAATGTTAATATCCTGACAGGGAGGACTCATCAGATAAGAGTTCATCTTGCACATATAAAATTGCCGGTACTGGGTGATAAGGTTTATGGGGGGAACCAAAAATTAATTGTTCCGCGTCAAATGCTGCATGCGAGAGAAATAGTTTTTCCACATCCTGTGAGTGAAAAATCAATATCAGTAACCTGCCCATACCCTGATGACTTCCAATATTACCTAAATCAATTCTAACCACGAATTGCTCGAATTAAACGAATTAGCAATGAAAAGGTTAAAAATATTTACAACTAATTTTCAATTAGATGTAATATCTCTGTTATAGCGTCCCTTGCGCCTTTCTTGACGGGCGTAGTCTTGTACGAAGACTGTTGCGTTGAAGAAGAGCTGATAATCATAGTTTATTAGTGGTGAGTTATTATTTTCTAAATTAGCATTTTTAAATTCTAAATATTACTGTTTACTCTGCGATTCTTTGCGCTCTCTGCGGTTAGTTGTTTTTCTTTATACTGATCTTTCGTGTGTTCTGTCCGGTTCTTTCGATGTCAATAAAAATTGTATCCGGAGTAAAAAGTTCGATTATTCTTTCGGGCCATTCGATTAAAACTATGGCATTAGGATCGCTTAAGTATTCGTCTATTCCAAAGACAAGTGCAGATTCAACATCAGAAATTCTATATAAATCAAGGTGATAAAGCCATTTGTCATTGTCGGCAGGGTACTCTTTAACTAGAGTAAATGTTGGACTGGAAACAATATCATCTATATCAAGACCTCTTGCAAATCCACGTGCAAAAACTGTTTTCCCAGAGCCTAAATTTCCTCTTAATCCTATGCAGCTTCCAAATGTAATTTTTTTTGCGATTAGTGACGCAATATTTTCTGTTTCTTCTTCAGAATTACTTTTATATACTTTGTTTATCAATTTCTTCTCCAGGATCTATTTTTATATAACACCATCTAAAATAAATCAATTGAATTTTCTTTTAGACAATATATTGTTTTTTATATTAAAATCCACTATTATTCAGAGTAATGGCTAAGCATTTTCTAAATCAATATTTCTAAATTATTAACTTTGTTTATTAGTTTTATAAATTCACAATTCTAATTTCTAAATAACTTTTGTCGTTCAGCGTTCAGTGTTCAGTGTTCAGTGTTCAGTGTTCGTCATTCAGTGTTCGTCATTCAGTATTCAATACAACAATGCACATTTTAAAAAAACATCAACTGGTAGGCTCTATTGT
This sequence comes from uncultured Victivallales bacterium, assembly GCA_964523175.1. Lineage (GTDB taxonomy): Bacteria > Verrucomicrobiota > Lentisphaeria > Victivallales > GWF2-38-69. The sequence continues at coordinate 9,828 of CAZGAI010000061.1, forward strand.
ACTGCTGGTATTTTCTGCTTATATAGCCCTCAGCTTTGGGAGCTTTTCTATAAACATACTTAACCCTGAAAATTTTAGCGGAATATTGCAGCAGATAATTATTCTACGCGTTTATCGTATTTTGACTGCATTTATTGTTGGGGGTGCCTTAGCTGTCGCAGGAACTGCATATCAGGCTGTACTTAGGAATCCTTTAGCAGAACCGTTTATTCTTGGAATTAGCGGAGGTGCGAGTATAGGAGCGGCAGTTGCGATAGTTTCCGGAGCAGTAGCGTTAAGCTACTTTAGCCTTCCTCTGTTTGCATTTGTAGGTGCTATAGTTGTATTGAGTATTGTTCTTCTTTTGTCACGGGGGATGGGGGTTGAATATTCCAATAATGTAATGCTGAGCGGTATCATTGTAGGAACATTGTGTTCCAGTATTTTAATGTTTATTATCAGCACGTTGGGTGAGAATGAATTAAACAGTATCACCTGGTGGATGTTGGGTAACCTTCAACCTGGAGATACAAGGCTTTTATTTGTGGTCGCTGTAATTGTCGTTCTGGGAACATTTGTGCTTTTTTTGTTTGGAAGAAGTATAAATGTAATTTCAATGGGTGAGGAGATGGCATATTATCTTGGTATGTCTCCGTTCCTGCTTTCTATTATTGTGCTGAGTATAGCTTCTTTATTGACCGCGGCAGTTGTTTCTCTATCAGGGATTATTGGATTTGTCGGGCTCATTATTCCTCATATTCTCCGACGCTTTTTTGGTACAGATCACAGGAAACTTTTCCCTTTAGTTTTTATTTATGGAGGTATTTTTATAATTATTTGTGATACATTTGCCAGAACAGTTATGTCGCCTCAGGTGATACCGGTCGGCGTTGTAACAGCATTAGTAGGAGGACCATTCTTCCTCTGGGTATTGAATAAAAAAAGTAGTAAAATTTGAAATCAGAGGTCTGGCGGCAGAGGCCGGAGGAAGAACAAAAGTAGGAAAATAAAATGAGAATTAATTCTGCTAAAGAACTTAAAGTCTATCAAAAAGCATATAATTTAGCAATGAAAATATTTAATTTTTGTAAAACATGGCCAAAATCTGAAAGATATTCATTGACAGACCAAATCCGTAGATCTTCAAGGTCTGTTTGTTCTAATTTGAGAGAAGCCTGGGCAAAACGGAGGTACCAAGCGCATTTTATTTTAAAATTGACTGATTGCGATGGTGAAAATAGTGAAACGAACACTTGGTTGGACTTTGCCAAAGATTGTGAGTATATTGATATTGAAACACATGCTTTATTGATAAGAGAAACTGAAGATATTTGATCTATGCATGGTTCTATGATTCATAACCCTGAAGGATTTATTATTAAATGACCTCAACAACTGATGTCTGACCTCTGACTTTCAGACTTCTGGTATCCAACTTCTGACTTATGGTACCCGATTTCTGACCTCCGATCTCCGACTTCTGAACTCTGAACTATGTTACTACAAGCATCAAACATAAAATTTGGGTATACAGCAGAAAAGTTATTGCTGGATGATTTTAACTTTTCACTAAACAAAGGTGACTTTGCTGCAATAATCGGACCAAGCGGAGCAGGGAAGACCACTGTGTTTAGAATTTTAACAGGATATTCTAAGTTAAAAAAAGGAGTAGTTTCTGTTAAAAATAAAAATATCAGAAAATTGAATAATGTTGAACGTTCCAAGGTGATGGCAGTTGTTCCTCAGAATGTTTTTTCTCCAATGCCTTATACAGTTAGACAGATTGTTGAAATGGGGCGAGTTGCCGGCCTGTCAAAATTCAGGGCCTTTAACAAGAAGGATTCAGAACGTGTTATTGAGGTGCTTGAATGTGTAAAAATGGATAGCTTTGCTGATAAACTTTTCAATAATTTAAGCGGTGGCGAAAAACAGAGGGTAATGATTGCCATGGCACTGGCTCAAGAGCCTGAAATCCTCCTGCTTGACGAACCGACAGCTTCCCTTGATATCAGCCTTAGAACTCATTTGATGAAACTACTTCAAACTTTAAATAGAGACAAAGGTATTACGGTTCTAGTAATATCTCATGATATCCAGCTGGCAGCTGGTTTTTGCACAAGGCTTATTCTCATGAAAAACGGTTCTGTTGTTGTAGATGGTATCGTTGACGATGTCCTGAAAACTGAGCATATTAACAGCGTATATGAATGCGAGGTTGAAATCATAAAACAAAACGGTAAAATATTTATATCAGTAGAATAATGCCAGCATCTTATCAACGCAAGTGACGCAAAAACCGCAAACATTTGCACAAAAAAATGTTGTCAACGAATTGAACTAATTTAACGAATTATCATAGCTTCAAAAATATTGTTTTGAGCTGCTGCCCAAGCAAATATTATCTAACTTTCAATTAAATAGAATATTTTGCCCTCTGATTACTGATTACTGATTACTGATTACTGATTACTGATTACTGATTACTG
>CAZGAI010000062.1:0-12283 GCA_964523175.1 uncultured Victivallales bacterium
CCAATATCTACCTTAAAAATGATAAATTAAATCAGGGGTTTGATTTTTTTGATAATAACTATACCGATAGCTATAAAATTAATGAGAGGTATAAATTTGCTAAAGCTTTATTATTTGCTGCAAACGATAACGGAAAGCAGGTATTTAAGTGGATTAATTCACTTAATAAATTAGATGATATAAAAATCAAAGAAGTTTATTACACTGCTAATGATTATAAAAATTTTAAACTTGCTTTGGAAATAGCAGAGCTCCTCTATAACACCAAACATTCAAATATGAATAAAAGGCTGCTACTTGAATCTCTTATTGAAAATAAAATGTTCGCAAAGGCATTGAATTATTTAGACGGAACAAGTAACAATGAATTTGAGCTGCAAATTTTTCTATTAGCCTTGGATGGTCTTATTAAGACGAGTAACAGCGTAACTATAAGAAATAATTATTCAGATATTATTAATGGTTATTATCAGCTTATGACCAATAATAAATTTAAGGATATAAACCAACAGCGCCAACTGGGTTATCTGTTATCTGATTTAGGTATGAAGGAAAAAGCTAAGAATATATTTTTCAAATTAGCTTATAATGAACCTGTCGAGAGTCCTGATATAGAACAGTTTATTTTTCTGCTGGATGGATATGCTGATAAAGAAGTTCTTGAATGGTTAAAAAGACGGACACAGAATTCATCTGGGAAAGAACTGTTGAAATGGTGTAGGTTTTTGAATAAAACTAATCATCCTGAAACTGTTATTGAAGTAATGGAAAGAAAAGGGCTGTGAAACATTACTTTTTAATAATCAGCTTTTTTCTTTCTATCAATATAGTTTTGCTTGGTAATGTGAACTCTGTATCTCGATATGAACAGTATGAGGTCTATTTTAATGCCCTTGATTTAGCCGGAAAGAGAGAGAGGCTTTTTGAAAAATTGAAACGTGTAATATCCGAAGAATCAAATATTACAGTTCTATTTAAGTATGTAAAATTGGCTGAAAATTATAATATGCAGGAGTTGGCTGAAGATGGATATCGCCAAATACTGTTATTTGCTCCAGATAACCTTGATGCCGTAAAGGGTATGGGAGTCTCAGCCTTTTCAGCACAGACATATTCTATTTCATACAATTATATAAAACTTTATAATGAAAAAACAGGAGGTGATTATTTAACAAATTATATTTATGGGGAATTGCTTTTCTATCGTGGAAATTTATCGGATTATGATATCTTCCTGGAAAAAGCTCTTAAACAGGTTACAGGTATTGATAAGGATAAACGAACTCTTAAAAGCTATCTAGTGGAAGCCGCTATTCTGTTCCGACTCGAAAGAGGCCCTGAAGCTGTAAAAATTTATCGGGACTGTATAAAAAAATATCCTGAAGATTTGACTCTTAAACTGGATTTTGCAGATTTTCTTCTGAATTTAAATAGGGTTAATGATTGTAAAAAAATACTATCTAAATTCCCTGAACCGAAAATTACTAAGAAAAGCAGGTTAATGGCTTATTATCCTGTAAAATCTCTTAAAGATCTTAGAAATGATGAAATTGTTGCATATTCAAACCTGATAAGAGTCAGATTGTTCCTGAAAGAGCAGCGTTTAGATAAAGCATTTACCCTTTTGGATAAAATAAATGAAGTATACCCGCATATTGCAACACCTCGCTATTACCTGGCAGAGACTGACACATACACTCTCCAGGGAAATTGGCGAAAAGAACTTGATTATTTAGAAAAAATTACAGATATTCAACCAGCAAATGAGATTATTTTTGATAGGTATGAAGACGTCGAAAGAATGCATTCATCCACAGCTGAAGTAAATACCGGTTTAAAAATTTCTAGTGACCAGGCAGGAAGTGTAGCTCTTGAGTATATTACGAAAGCAAAAGTTGATCTTAGAGTTTCTGACTTCTGGAAAATTGGCGTATCAAGTGAAATGGACTTAATTTCCTCAAAAAATATACAGCGCATCGATGGAAGCGAAGGTCCATATACTGGAGTAAAGTTCAGAACAGAACTATATTCAGAATTTGATTTTGCAGGTAACAGTATATTGAACGGTAGTAATTTAAAACTGTCATATTATATAGCTAATGGATATGATATTATTTATAATTCCGGTTTTGGGTTAGAGTATAAATATCTTGATAACTGGGGTAACACCCAATTGCAGGTGGATTATAGACGTCCATATTGGGAAATTCCTTCCGGAGTAGTTGAAGGCGCGTTCAGGGATAGAATAAGCTTGGGTAGATTTCTAAAAATAATTCCTTCGCTCAATCTTTATGGAGAGTTTGCATTTAATCATTACGGGGTTCAGGATGTTTCTACCGCAGGTTATAGTATTTCATTTATTGTTAGAGCTAATTATGCTTTGCCTATAACAGAAATACAGGAGTATGTTATGGGTAACAATTCCAGGCTTTTTTTTAATTATGAGTTAAACTCAGAAATCTTTACTGATATTGCTACAGGAATAAACAGTAGTGGAAGCAGATATAGAATACTACCTCTTGCTGACCGCCTGGTTAATACCGTAAGCATATCTGCTTACAAACAGTTTAACCGTGACCTGGAGGCTGATGCTTATATAGGCTATGCATTTGATGCATTGGGTGATCATTCAAATGGTCCGGTTGCAGGTGCCAGGGTACGGTATAAAATATTTGACTGTTTAGTGGCCGAAGTATATGTTGACCATTCTATTGGTGTAACTACCTCTACATATGTAGGGGGGAGTTTAAAATGGTATTATGGAGAGTGTTTGGGGTTGGATAACTGGATTCAAAGTAGATTATGGGGGTACGATGGAAAGAAAAAATTATAAGATATTGGGTATTAGAATATCTGCATTAATTGAAATAATAGTATTTTTATCAGTTATAAATATTTGCAGCTATTATTTTGGAGCTGGAGAAAGGTGCATTTTGCTCTATCCGCATCCTTATTGGATAATACTTCTTGTGGTTATTATACAATATGATTTAAAAGAAACGATTGTTTGTGTAATCCTCATGGTTTTGTTTTTGTATGTTGGCAATATGCCTGTAAAGAGACTTACGGATACTACATTTCAGTATTATTTGCAGCTATCTATTAGGCCTGTATTATGGCTTGCTGCTGCTGTCGTAATGGATGCTTTAAGGACAAAGAGAATGAAGATAACTACTGAGTTGATTGAATTGATTAAAGAATCCAACGAAAAACTTGAAGTAATATCGAGTTCTTATAGTGTATTGCAGAAAAGAAATAAAAGTCTTGAGTCAAGATTGGCAGGAGAACTCAATAGTGCGGTAAAAATATATAATGTAGCAAAAAAACTGGAACATATGAATAGCTCAAACTATATGAATATTATGGAACAGATTATTTTGGCTGTAATGAGTCCGCCTAAGTTTTCTATATTTACAATTGGTAATAAAGGATTATCAATGAAGTATGCTAGCTGTATTGAAGAGGGAGATTCATATAGGGATTCTTTTAGCAACAGCTCTAAACTATATAATTCAATTGTAGTATTGAAAAAGAGATTATGCGTAATTCATGAGTCTGATGAACGAGTATTACAGGGAGAAGGTATATTGGCAGGACCAATGATTGATATTAGTTCTGGTGAAGTTATGGGAATGCTTAAATTCGAGAAAATTAGGTTAATAGATTTAACTTCAAAGAACTTAGAGCTTTTTAATGTATTATGTGGATGGCTTGGCTCTGCATATAAGAACGCACTTAGTTTTAATTTGGCCCAGTCTAACAGCATGGTTAGTTACGATCAAATACTTTATTCAAAAGATTTTTTAAACCGTCAGGTAAATTTTCTGATCAGCCTTGCAAAAAGGTTGAAATTTAATGTTACCAGTCTCTCCATAAAAATAGCGAATTCAAAGGAATTACCTCTGGATACAGTAAAAGAAGCAGTAATTTTATTATCGAAGACTGTTAAAAAGAAATTAAGGTCTACAGATGAAGTTTTTGATGAAGACTATAGAAGTGGTTCTTACCTGCTTTTATTGCCTGGAACTGATGAGCAAGGTGCTGAAAATGTATTGGATGAAATAAAAAAATGCATTTTGTATACCGATAATGGCCTAAATAAAGTCAAATACTCCTTTGTAATACAGGTTTTGAATAAGTGTGAAAATTAGTGGAATTATTAAACATGAAAAGTCATGACAATGTAAAATTATTAAGTATTAAAAAAGTTCTTTTGGGGGAGCTACTCTCTTTTATATGCTTATCCATAGGAACTATCTTTTTAGCCTTTTTTTATATGGATAAAATAACTTTTGCAGTCTTTATTTTGGCTCATATTATTCTGGTAATACTTTTGATTATTCTTAATTTATTTTTATTCTTTAAGAATATAGAAATGAAGCTGTTTACTTTCATTGCTGTTGAAGTCGCTGTAGCAGGACCGATGGGAGGAATAATAAGCGCATTTGCCATACTCTTTTACTATTATTTTATGACAACAAGAAGAAGAGAGAATAATTCCGTATATGAGCTTATTCATCCCGTATATGAGCTATCAGAACCACAGAAAGTTTATAATCAGGTGGTTTATTATCAAGACAGTTTATCGGCCTCAGCTGATACTGAACCAATGGGAGATATAATTCACTATGGTACAACACAGGAAAAACTGGCAGTCCTTATTAAAATCAATAAATATTTCTATCCTGAATTTACCCAGATATTATTCGAAGCAGTTAATGACTCAGATAACTCTGTTAGAGTTCAGGCTGCAGCCATTATTGCAAATATTGAGAAAAAGCTATTAGAAAAATTAAAACTATTTGAAAGTAAAATCGGAGACAATGAATTCAATACTTCCGATTTGGAAAAATTTCTTGATTTTGAAGAAAAATATTCAAAAACAGGGCTTCTGCATATCGATAGATATAATGCTGTAATAGAAAATTGGGTTAATACCTGCAGCATTAAATGTTTTGAAAATAATATTAATAATGTGAGTGTTAGGTTAATTATTGCTAGAGTATATTTATTAATGGGGAAACCTTATGGTGCTTTTCTTTTACTAAGACAATGTGCCGATACAGATGAAAAATTATCCGGCAACTTTATAGAAATTTTTACTAAAATTCTTTTTATTTTAAAGCACTATGGCCTTTTAAGAGATTTCTGTAAAGCTCATTCTGAAAATATTCTAAAGGAAGATTGCTATGAATTTGAAAATCTGTATGAAATATTAAAGACTTGGGCTATTTAATTTTAATTGTAAGGGATTTAGGTTTTTAACATGTTCATAGTTTATAGAATCATAAAACATAAAAACAGGGGATGCCTTGAAATCAAAAATTAAAACTGATATTTGTTTGATACTTGAAGGTACATACCCCTATATACTTGGTGGTGTATCTTCATGGGTTCATGACTTAATAAAAAATTACCCTCAGTTTACTTTTAGTTTGGCAAGTATTGTTCCTCCTGAACAGGAGCTGCAAATTAAATATGATGTACCTGAGAATGTGCTCGAAATTAAAACTATTCTTTTGCATAGATTAGAAAAGGAAAAAATATCTTTTAAGTTTAAAAGAAAAAAACAGCACCTGAACAATATAAGCAAACTTCTTGATAAAATATATAATCATAGAGATATTGAAGCTTTTAGTACTTTAATTAAGTATTTCGTAGAAAATAGAACTGAGATCGGTCGTAGACTGCTGATTGATTCAAAACCTGTATGGAATGTAATAGTATCTATGTATAATAATAGTATGAAAAATAGCTCCTTCCTGGATTACTTCTGGTCCTGGAGATCTTTATTTGGTGGATTATTTACTATCTTATTAAGTGAACTTCCAGAGGCGGATTGTTATCATTCTTTATGTACTGGATATGCAGGTTTATTGTTGACTAGAGCTCATTTTGAAAAAAATAAACCCTGTATTGTAACTGAGCATGGCATCTACACAAATGAAAGAAGAATAGAAATAGCAACAGCAGAATGGCTGCATGATCAAATAGAATTTTCACTTTCTATAAAAAGTATGAATTCCAATATAGGATTGCATGGACTTTGGACAGATACATTTGCTATTTATTCTGAATTCTGTTATAACGTTTGCAAGTATATTATTACGCTTTATGAAGGCAACAGAGAACTGCAGATTCATGATGGAGCGCCGATAGATAAAACACTTGTTATACCTAATGGTATTGATTATAAGCATTACTCCAAAATTATACCTGTTTCACATAATGCTCCCACTATTGCTTTAATAGGAAGAGTAGTACCCATTAAAGATATTAAAACATATATTAGGTCTGTTGGATTTGTCAAAAAGGCTGTTCCGAGTATAAACGCATTTATTATGGGACCTGATAATGAAGACCTGGAGTATTACAGGGAATGTGTTTCTTTGGTAAATGACTCTGGTCTTCAAAATAATATTACATTCACCGGGAAAGTGAATATTGATGACTATCTGGATAAAATTGATGTGATTGTTTTAACCAGCTTGAGTGAAGCACAACCTCTTGTGATCCTGGAATGCGGCGCTGCAGGTATTCCATCAGTTGCCACTAATGTTGGTTCATGTAAAGAACTTATTTACGGTAGGGAATGTGAAAAACCTCAACTTGGGGCAGGCGGTGCTGTAACACCGCTTTCTAATGCCAAAGCAACAGCTTCTGAAATTATTAAGCTTTTAACTGACTTTAGTTATTATGATAAATGCTCATCTACAATAAAGAAAAGAGTACATAAATATTATCAAGTCGATGATCAGCGTAAAGCTTATACTGAAATATACGGTAAACTGCTGAATGTGTAGAAACTACTTTTTAACATGCTCATAAATAACAGAATAATATAACCAAAAAAGTAAAAATATAAAACAAGCTTTACTTTGAAGAAAAAGGTGTGAATTATATGGCCGGTATTGGATTTGTCCTAAGAAAATTATCTAAAAGCGATGACCTTTCAGGTGTGGTGCAGGCTTTCATTTATTCTACTTTTATATCAAGTGGCCCCTGGCTTTTTAGCGTTATTGCCCTATCCATTATATTATCATTCGGGGCTGAAATAATTCCATTTGACGGAGTGAGAAACTTCCAGTTAATTATTGTTTATAACTTTTCGTTTTCGTTTGTTATATTCGGTATATTTTCATTAGTCATTACAAGATTTATCTCTGATTACATATATAATGACAATATGGAAGCCATTGCCGGTATGATGATTGGCAGCCTTGTTCTTATGTATTTAATTGCTGTTCCGCTATGTTATTTCTTCTACTTTCATATTGCCTCTTTCTCAAGCCAAATTGCGTTCTCTGCCGTCTTGAATTTTATGATTGTTATTGGTGTCTGGCATATTTCTGTCTTTTTGTCTACTTTAAAAGATTATAAAACTATTTCATTCTCTTTTTTAATTGGTATGGGGTTTTCAGTTATTGCAGCATTTTATCTCGGTGAAAAATTTTCAACAATAGGTATGCTTAACGGTTTTTCATTGGGGCTTTGTGTTATTTTGGCTGTACTGTTTGCACAGGTATTTTATGAATACCCTTTTTTAATAAAGAAGCCTTTTGCTTTCCTGAAATATTTTCCTAAATATTGGCAGTTCTTTGTAGCAGGGTTGTCATATAACATTGCTGTCTGGGTCGATAAATGGATTATGTGGTTTTCTCCTGAAGCAATGGTTTCGAAATCAGGCCTTCCTTATGATTTATATTACAGTAGTGCTACTTTTCTTGGATATTTGACCATTATCCCGGCTTTAGGTTTTTTTACTTTTAATATTGAAACTAAATTTAATGATAAATTAATGACGTTTTATTGTTCAATAGAAAATAAAGCTACATTGGAACAAATTAATTATAACCATATGGACCTTATTAAATCTCTTTTTAGCAGTTTAATGAATTTTATTGTTTTACAGGGAAGTATAACTCTTATTATAGTTCTTCTTGCAAGCAGGCTCCTGGATGTCCTTGGTATGCCCACTCTGCAGCTGGGGATTTTTAGGTATGCTGTGCTAGGTTCTTTTTTCCAAATTTTTTCTGTCTTTTTTTTAATATTGTTATACTATTTTGATCACCGTAACGGTGCGATGATGGTTAATCTGGTTTTTTTATTTTCTAATACAATTTTAACTTTAATATCTATAAAAATGGGATTTTCATATTATGGCATCGGCTTTTTTCTTTCTTCATTGATTACCTTTGTGTTTTCGGCAATAGTCACTGTTCACTATTTAGGTAATTTGCCATTACATACCTTTATCACTAGAAATAAAGTTTCTAAATTTTAATTAATACTTAGTTTGCTATAGATTATGAATTGAAGAACGAAAAAATTCAAATTTAAAAACTGCGATTATTTCTACCGGTTTTCCTTATGACAAAAGCGATATTGAATATTTAATTCGGAGGCTTCGTGCTGTTTTAGCAAACTTTCAGGATATTAGGAGGCTAGGTTCTGCAGCTTTAGATATATGCTGGGTTGCATGTGGCAGGCTGGAAGGATATTATGAAACTATAAAACCCTGGGATCTTGCTGCAGGGTGTCTTATAGCAAGAGAAGCAGCGGAATACGGGTTTGCATTTAATGAAGCTTCAGGTCCCTGTCTTGTCAGAACCACCGGGAATAATGAAAGCTTAGTAAAAGAGGCAGAAAACTGTGCTTTAGCTGTAGGACATTCTTTTTATTTAATGTTAAAAAATTGCTTTCTTATTAATATACTTAATCAGATAAAAAATTGTCAGGAGGTATGCCGTATTTTCTGTGCTACAGCAAATCCTGTGCAGGTGCTTGTAGCTGAAACCGAACAGGGCAGCGGAATCGTTGGAGTTGTGGATGGTTTTTCTCCAAAAGGTGTCGAAAATAAATCAGAAAAGCTGGATCGGCATAAACTCCTTAGGACTTTTAAGTATAAAGCATAAAAAGATATTTTAAATTTATTTTTAATAGAAATATCACATTAACAGGGTATACTCTTGGGTGATGTGATTTATTATTATAGTATGGGAAATTGATTTTTAAGTTGTCAATAGACAAAAATACAATATTCCTCATTAAAAGGAAAAATCAAGACAAGTTAAGCTTGATAAAAAATATTGATTGAAGGTAGATTATTTTAAAGAGGAATTATTCGATGAATGCCAAAAATTATTACAAAAAAGTGATAAACCAGCTCCAGAAATGTTTTCTGTATAGTGATTGTATTGTTGCTATTGATAAAGAACTTGTTAAAGAAGGGTGTGACCCTGCCTTTCCCGCCATGACTATGCCTGTTGACAGCTTGGATTATCTTGCATGTAAACGCGGGCTTCAGGTGCATATTCCTGTAATAGGTGCCAATTCTAAATCAGTGTTAATGCCGATGGATTTTGAAATATTCCTATCCGAAGACAATAAACTTTTATACACTGATAAAGAATCTCAAAGGGATTATTTTAAACAGACTATACCTGTTCTGGACTATATTAAAAAAATATTCACTGACAGAGGAATGCCGTTTATGCTGGACTATACTCCATCCGGCGGACATATCCTGTTTCAGAACCCCCTCAAGCAGCGATCTACTAAAGAACTTAAGAAACTTGGATATCTTGAAGATGACCTTATTAAGGCCTGCAAATATATTAATCCCGGGGACTTAAGAAGAAAAAATGGAGTTTCTCTTGATGCAGCTGCTGTATTTAGTGGACAGGGAAAAATAGCTGAGTATATATCGCTACTGACGATGAATGAATTTAAAGATAACGAGACTGACGGAAAACTGCCTGTTACAATATCTGATTGCAGGGAACGCTGTATAAATTTAGATAACTCATGGTGTGAAGGTTCTCCTCACATGCGTTCCATTAGAAGTCCTTTCAGCTTGCACAAAAAAAATATTGAAAAATATGATAGATTTAATGAACCGCCGCTGGTTGATGTTATCGGCGGATATTTTGACGGTAAGAATCTTTCCGGGGAAATTGATGTGGATACTGTAGTTGATTGTATGTGGGATTTGAAAAAAGCATCTGTACACTCACAGCTTTTTTCAGGTGATATTCCATGTGCTAATGATACATTGATTGATTTTATCGGAGAATATAAAAAATCCGGTTTATATGAATTTCATAAAGCATTTGATTCAGAAGCAGACCTGTCCCATGGTCAGGCTATCGTAAAAGCTAAAAAGGAAGATAACATTCCAGGCTGGACTAGAAATATACTAAACAATCCAAATCCGTCGGCAGTTCAGCCAATAAATATGATTGGTTTTATTTATGATTTTGTTATTTATGCAAAATGGCCGCCGAAACATGTAGCCAACATACTTCGTGATATGTACTTGGATTATTCAAATAAATGGACTCAGGATTTTGTTGATTCTTACCCGGCAGAAGAAAAAGCTAATTTCTGGGCAAGAACATATAGTGCGGTCGCTTATTGGAAAACTGGAAAGTTGAGCATATAAATTTAAAAAGGGCTTTACTAAATTAAAGCCCTTTTTAAAATTATTATAATATAGGTGAAGTAGAAGAATAGACACTTGGATTGAAGTTTTTAATTTCTTTTATCAAATCAACTACCTCGCGACCGACTAAATCTAATTTAGCTAAAGACTCTATCCGTTTTTTTGATCGCCTTCTTTCTTTTGGTGAAAGGATTTCTTCAAAAAGGTTGCAGGCGTATACGAGGCTTATTAGGATTGCGTCTCGCGGGTCAGGAATTCCATCGCCAAGCACAATTTCTCGCAGTCTTTCCTCAACATTTTTAAGCTCTTTATTATCTATGACTGGGTAGCGCCTTTGATGAAAAACCCAGAAAACTCTTTCTTCAACACGTTTTAAAATACCTTTTTTAACCAGCTGGTCAAGAATAATTTCTTCTGTTTCTGATTCATTGGTTAACAGTATTTTCAGCCAGTATGAAACCGGCAGGTTTGATTTGCTTTCAGCTAATATTGCCAGAACTCCATCCAGGACTTCATTGCCGGTAGGTTTGTCATCTATTATGTAAAGCTTCTCAAGGTCAGTATCTATTTTTCCAAGTTGTGATAGTTCACAAAGATTTGCTCCGATCAGTGCGTAGCTTAATGATATCTCTTCTGAGTATGATGTTATTTTGCCGGTTACATCATCGAGTGCTAACAGAAAAATTTCTTCTGCAAAACTCAACATTTTAGTTTTTCCTTATTTTATATTTAAATTCGATTCTATCTCTGCCGTTGTCTTTTGCTGCATATAATAAATCATCTACTCTTACTAAAAAATCTTCGCATTTGGTTTCATTTTTGTATCCGCAAACACCGCCGCTAATAGTAACTTGTTTGTCAGGCATAGATTTAAAAGTTAGATCTTTAATTAGTTTATTAATCTTCCGTCCAATATTAATGCCTGCCTCTAAAGGTGTATTAGGTAAAATAATTAAAAATTCTTCTCCGCCGTAACGACCTGCAATATCAGTTTTTCGAATATTGTTAGAAAATATTGAGGAAATTTTTTTAAGCACTTCATCTCCAACAAGGTGGCCATAGTTATCATTTATTTTTTTGAAATGATCTATATCAAAAAGAATAATGCTTAGCGGGGTGGTATATCTTTCAGCATCATTCATTTTATTTTTTAATAAGTTAATGAGGTTTCTACGATTGGATAACCCTGTGAGCTCATCCGTTATTGAAAGTGTTTTGAGACTTTCGTTGTATTGTGCAAGTTGACCCATTGCTTCCTTTAAGGCATTTTCAGCTTTTTGGATTCTTAAAACATTGTTGACTCTTAATAAAAGCTCTGTATTATTAAAGGGTTTTTCCAAAAAATCTATGGCACCGGCCTGGAATGATTTTCTGAGAGCTGTCTCGTCATGATTTGATGTAAGCAGTATACTAAATATACTGCTGTAGGACTCTCTAACTGTTTTGCATAATTCATATCCATCCATATTCGGCATAACTATATCTGAAATAATAAGGTCAGGCATAGGGAAATCGTCATTCTTTATATACTCCATGGCCTCTGCTCCATCTTCTGCGACTGCAACTGGAAACCCCTCATTCTCAAGTGCTGCTTTCAGTATTATTTTCTGAGTCAGACTATCTTCGACAATTAGTATATGTGGTTGTGACATATTAGTCCTTCTATGTAAATTCTTTCTGAGCCAAGGCATAAAATTGAAAGTCTAACTTTATCCTTTTGACTCTTAAGAAACCTCTCTGGATTAGTAATTAATCAAGATTATAAGGGGTACTAATTGAGAAATCAAGTGTGAAATAAATTATAAAAATGCTAAAAGACCTATTGAAAAAATATAATAA
>CAZGAI010000063.1:0-12281 GCA_964523175.1 uncultured Victivallales bacterium
TACAGTCCGGGAATGAGTTTTTATATCATTGTGTATTTTGTTTTTACTCTGATTTGGTGTTCCATAAATCTAAAATCGTTAATCCCTGTTCTTAAATTAATGCTTAATTATAAATAATTTGCGATGAACTGAATTTTCTATGCTTTCCCACAAAAGGTTGAAGAACCAAATTCCCAGATTGAGGGCTAGCTACTCTGAACTTCCTATGGCACTGTCTTTTACAGTTAATGATGGGGTTGGAAGTTTTGTATCATCAATATAGTAAGGATCATGTGATTCATTTTGAGAGATAGCTTTCATGTAGTAGGCGTTGGCTTTTTTAAGTTCCCCTTTTCTTATATAGGCCATACCCAGTCCCATGTATGCGGCTGAATTTTCTTGTAATTTCAACGCTTTATCAAAATATTTTATTGCCTTATCATATTTTCCCTCAGAATTCAGAGACCAGCCTTTTTGTATTATAGCCCATAGATTGCCTGGATTATTTTCAATTTGTTTATTTAATTTAGTCATTATGTTTCTTCTAATATTTTCAAGAAGATTTGTTGTTTCCATAGTACTGTTAATATTTGTTACAATGGGGCTTTTTTTCTTATAGATGCCCGCAGGAGTTCGTGGCTGTGCATCCTGCAGTAGTTGTCGGGGTTGCTGTATTTCTTGATTTGGCAGTTGTGATGATGGTGCGGATACTGTTGAAAATGCGGTATATGGTACAGTTAGAGCAAGTAACAGGAATATTGGGAAAGATATTAATTTATTCATTTTTTCTTATCCTTTCATTTGGGGATATAAAGTTTATCGTGATATAGTTTATTTTAAAGTTCCAGAGAGCCTGATTTATTTTTATTAGTTTTCAAAAAGAACAAAAGTACAGCCATAATTAACAAAGTTATCATTAGATATCTGAAAGCATCGATATAAGACAGCATTCCAGCCTGTTGCTGGAGCCCTAAATATATCATCTGATTTGCTTCCGTAGTCGTTGTGTTAAATTCAGATTTAAGGTATTTGACTGTATTGTCATATATCGGGTTAAGCGGTGTAATATTTTTGACAAGATAATTCTGATGAACCTGACTTCCCCTGGCTACTACTGTGTTTACAAATGATATACCTACACTGCCGCCGATATTTCTCATCAGGTTTATAAGTCCTGTGCCGTATTCAATCTTTTCTTTAGCAATATTAGTAAACGCAACAGCATTAATAGGAACAAAAATCAGTGACGTCCCAAATCCCATCAGTGCTCTGGCCTCGGCAATAGTTGCAAAATCTGCCTGAAGGTTGAAGCCTGTCATTAGAAAAAGGGCTACTATTGTTATAAACCATCCAATAATAGTTATATATTTTGGATCGTATTTGGTAGCTAAATAACCCGCAAGGCCCATACCTACAAGTACCACCGTTCCCGATACAGCAATTACCAGACCGCTTAAAAAAGCTGTATATCCCATCAAAGTCTGAAGGAGTATAGGAATTGCTTCAGTGATAGCATAAAAAGACATTCCAACACCAAACATCGCAACTGTTGCAATAGCAAAATTGACATCTTTAAGCATTCTCAGGTCTATTACTGGGTTTTTAACTTTAAGTTCCCAGTATACTACAAAAATCAGTGATATGACAGTGATAACAGCAAATGCAGTAATGCCATTTGAGGCAAACCAGTCCCAATTCTCACCTTTATCAAGAAATAGTTGTAGCGAAGCTATTCCCAAAACTAGAAAGGAAAGTCCAATATAGTCAATTTTAATCTTTTTTCTTTCCTTGTCTCTTTCTTTAATGAATACATAGACAAGTAAGATTGCAACAATACCAACCGGGATGTTAATGAGGAATATCCAGTGCCAGCTGAAATTGTCGGCTATCCAGCCTCCCAGCATTGGACCGAAGATAGGGGCAAGAATTACCCCCATACCGTAAATTCCCATTCCAATAGATCGTTTCTTGCCGGGGAAATGTTCAAGCAGTACTGTTTGTGAAAGAGGAAGAAGGCCTCCTCCGCCAAGTCCCTGAAGTATTCTGAATAAGAGAAGTTGATTAAGACTTGTAGACATGCCGCATAAAAACGAACTAAGAGTAAAGACAAATATACTCAATAAAAAATAGCGTTTTCTTCCTAAAGTATCAGAAAGCCAACCTGTAATAGGCAGTATAATGGCATTGGAAACAAGGTAGCAGGTCAGAATCCAGGAACTTTTATCAACACTGACCCCAAGGTCACCTGCTATATAGGGAAGTACGACATTGGCAATACTTGTGTCAAGTACTTCCAATGCTGTCGGCAGCATTACTACAAATGCTATTATATAGGGATTAACGTAAAATGGATCAGTTTTGTTTTCTATACTACTCATCTTTGGTATATTATTTTCCGGGTAAAGATTATTTTAATTTTACTGTGGGCTCAACGGACATGCCCAGAGCCAGAAAATACTTTTGCTGATCGGGGATTTGGTCAAAGACTATTTTTACCGGAACCCGCTGAACTGTTTTAACAAAGTTGCCTGTTGCATTTTCAGGTGGTAGAAGGCTGAATGCTGCTCCGGTTCCGGCCTGAATACTTTGAACTTTTCCTTTAAAAACTTTGTTTGGAAAAGCATCAATATAAATGTCAACAGTTTGACCGAGTCTTATGCCTGTAAGTTGAGTTTCTTTGAAGTTTGCGTTTACCCATTTATTGTCCAGGACCACCGCCATTACAGGGTTACCTGTTGATACAAAGGAACCAATATCAAAATTTCTTTTTGCGACATATCCATTTGCAGGGGCATAAATTTTAGTGTATGACAGGGTTAGTTCTGCCTGGCTTAAGTTTGCTTTAGCCTTATCTACATTTGCTTTTTCAAGTTTAATCATGGCCTGTTGTGCTTTAACAGCAGATTTTGCTGCCTGGTAAAGAGCAATTGTATGTTCGAATTTTTCAAGTGAAATAGCATTACCTGTAGATAAAAGCTGATTCCTGTACATGTCAATGGCAGCGGTATTTTGTGCATCAATAACTATAGCAAGGTTAGAAATAGCTACATTCTTTTTAGAAACAGCAACTTCTAGATCCACTTTTGCTTCATTCAACTGGAGTTGAAATGGTCTAGAATCAATTTCGAGCAGAAGTTTCCCTTTTTTTACATGTTCGTTATCTGATACATAAAGTTTGTGAACATAACCTGAAACATGTGGCGCAATAAGAACAGGGTGACCTCCAATAAATGCATCATCAGTTGATACATAATGAGTAGATTCATAATAATAATAAATAACCGCAGATATCAGTGCAATTACGATTACTACTAAATAAATTCTAATTCTTATCTTTCTGTTATGGCTAAGACCTTTTCCTTTTTCTTTTTCTTTATTCATGCGAGATAAAATTCCTGTTTTTTAGTTTAAAAACCTAAAAGGTATAAAATGGAGATTATTTTTATAAAAGCCATGATCTTGGTAAATACAATAGCATATACTTAGAAGATAATTGAAAATATAGAAATTTCCAAGAAGTTAAATTACAGTTTCAGCTTTTTTTTTAAAAAAAACTGAAACTGTAGAAAAAGAGGTTCCATAAGTAATGACTTAATCATAAAAGGAAAATCATAGCGTAAGAATCTCGGAACTTATTTTTTACAGAAAAGTATGATCCAGATTAAGGGCAGTAGCCCATGATTGATTTTATCAGGTTCTGTTTGTGTTAGAAAATTATGTAATAACATAATTTTTTTATTCTTCATTGGTGTTTTTTCAATTACATCAATAAGAAATTCAGTCATTTTACTGTTTGTACCGTTATTGCTGAGAAAAAGTATCAGTTCTTCAGCTGGTAAACCCGGCGCTGCTTTTGCCTTTCTTTTATCAATCAATTCCAGGAGGTTAAGGGTTCCAAGTTCTTGGTTATTGTCATGGTAAATACGAAACGCTTTATAATAAAGATTATAAAATCCAAAAATGCCGGCCATGGATATTTTTAGTTGATCTAAGATGTATTTATCTTTGTTTTTAGTAAAAAGAATGCTTTTCTGTAGTATGAGTTCAATTGTGCTGATATATTTTGTAGGATTTATATCGTTGAATATTTGAAAAGCCACAGCCCCCCCAGTTATAATCATTGGATTTGCTGATAATTTAAATATTTTGATGATTCTATTAAAACTTTCTTCGTCTTTCAAGTGGGCAAGTCCAATCATGCTGTTTGCTTTAAGATGAATGTCCTCAGAAGATAAATATTTTCTTAACAAAGGAATTGCTTCTTTCATATGATTTTTAGACAGAATCATGGCAGCCAGATAAGCGGTAGAAAAAGGCCCTTGCATAAGTTCTTTGAAGAGTGCTTTCTTGGTTTCATTACCTATAACGCGGTTGTTTAATGCCCTCAATGCACTAAGCTTTATAAAAAATACAGGAGAATTGAGGTAGTAGAGAAGTGCTTCTTCCGACAGCTCTGTACACATTCCCTGTAACTTCAACACATCTTCTATTTCATCTTTTGGTGTAGTGAATTTATGTATGCTGTGTAATGTGTGTAGTGATTGTAATTTTTTAGGATTAACAGCTAAGCTCAGAATATGGCGTGCTTTCCAGGAAGAAATTGATTTCAATTGTAATATTAAATAAGACAAAGGAATTAATAAGATAAACATAATAAAATAGTAAAATCTAAATAGATTTGCATAGGATATAAAATAAGCAAGGATATGTATTAGTCCGCCGCCAAGGAATAGTCCTGTTATGCCGGCAACAACACCGCATATTGTAGTATACCATAGAGAAATACTGACACTCGTTTTTCGTGGAATTATTGTTAGATAATAATGATTTAGGCACGCATCTAAGCCGAAAAGGCAAATTCCACCCAGAAAGAAAGTTAAGAAATTGTATTCCCAATGAAAATGTGCAGGTGCAATTATCCATAATATACAGACCAAGTATAGCACCATAAGATAAATGAAGAGTAATGGTTTTGGACCGGTCTCTTCGGAAATGATACTGTTAAAATAAGTGATAAATATTCCTCCGACTAACTGTATGCATGTAAAAATCAGCGCTGTTTGATTAGAAACATTGTATATCTTTACCAGAGCTAAAATAGAAATAGGTACTATGAGTATTGTACCTGCGCGGGTGAATGATCTAACAAGAAGAAAAATCCTTAATTCTTTATTTCTAAAGATAGCAGCAAAAATCATTTTGGTGTTCTTTTTTTTTGCGGATATTTTTGGGATGTTTGTTTCCTTTATCCTATAAAAAACGCAGGCATTGCAAAGCAGAACCATAGCACCGGAAAATATTATTATTTGAAACATTAATATACTGTTTTTAAATGAAATAAGAATTAGTAATGATACTATTGCAAGAACAGTAGCTAAGAGATATAAGAGAAAAAATTTAGAAGAAAAGTTGCCCCGATTATTTATGTCTGTAATTTCTCCCATTAGTGGCTTTAATGCTACTGTTCCTATTGATTTAAATACAAAAAACGAAAAAGTGCTTACAATTAACAGAATAATAAACATATTTTTTTGAGAATGTAAAAAATCCAAAAAAGGAAGCATAGACAGTAACACTGCAGCAAAAGCACTAATTAACAATGAGTATTTTATTGTTGCGGCAGCTCCAATTTTTGCTATAGAGAATTTACTGGCAAAAGCAAATAACGCGGCTAAATAACAGAATGATGAAATAGCAGCAATAATAGAAGGAATACAATTAGTATTTAAGAGATATAAGCTCAGAACATTTCCGGTTACACAAGTGAGGGCAATACCATTCAGGAAGGAGAAACATAACAGTATTTTTCTTCCAGTTTTTTGTTGTGATAAGGATAATTTTCCGTCTATTATCATAATTGATATTTTCTTTCAGGTAAATGTCTTATAGTAATTAACACCATTTTTATAAATAAATCTGGTTAAATTAAAAATTTCTCGTCTTTCATTATTACTTTATTTTCAACAGTAATTGTACAGTTTCTCAGGACAGCATCAACATGAATATCACTGTTCCAGTCACTTCCTGTTTTTTCTGGGTATTCATGTCCGAATGCCACATGAATCCCTGAAAATTTTTCATCCTGCAGCAAGTTGCCGACTAAATTGCTCAGTCCTGTATTTGTTACGATAGCAAATTTTCCTATTCGATTCCCGTTTTTATCTATTTTAAGATGCTGTTCAAATTCGCTTATCATTAGAAGTTGCATATCAGTTTTCCCGGCATCCGTCCCATATAAAGATATTTTTAAATTGAATAAAAAATTCAACCCCCATAATAAAGCTAAGTATAATAAGTATTAGGCCAATGTTGTACATCATAGAGATATTTCTTGTATCGAAATAACTAGGGATGTTCATTGCTGCATACTTATATTACACTGACAATCTGCATTATCTGGGTTAAAAAGTTATAATATAAAATGTGCCATCTAATCTATTGTAACAGATGCGTACTGAGTGGCCAGTCACATATTCTTTATTTTTTCTATTTTTTCTTGAAGTTTCCGGTAATAATCACTTTCAGTAATACTTGACATCATATCTTAGCAACAATCTCCCAAATCTGCTTAAATATTTCATTAAGACTAAAAAGAGATTTACTTAAAGGATAAATTCCAAGTATTTGAAAGGTAAACTTTTTATTTCTTTATTATACATAGAGAATATGATTGTGCCAAAACCTACAATTAGTACAATAACCAACAAAATGAATTTTAGTATCTGTAAAATCAGTATACTGAATTATTTAGAAATTTCAATAATATAATTTCAAGGGATGGTTGATTTATTAAAATTTCTGCATTAATGAGATAGGTTCGGTTCGTAGATATCCAAAAAAGTTAGTGCAATTATTCGTTGCTGCTTGATTTTTCTAAATACTTAATTAAAATATATAATTAAAACAAGTATTTAAATTGCATATTTAATTTTTTTAGGATTCAGAATTATGAAAGCGAAGGAAAAAATAATTGAGGTAGCAGAGAAAATATTTTCAGATTACCATTATGAGCATGCTACAGTCAAAATGATATGTGATAAGGCAGATGTAAACGTGGCTTCAGTCAACTACCATTTTCGCAGTAAGAAAGGTCTCTACCTAGAAGTAATGGCATCAATTCACCGTAGGGTTTCACATAAGGCTAATAGAATATTTGATCTAAAAATAGAAGAAAAGAGTCAGGAAAAGTGGGAGTTATATATTTCAGAAATAGCGTCAACTATTGCGTCGATATCAGATGATGCAGATATTAGGAAGTGGCATAAAATAATATTCAGAGAGATTCACAATCCATCCGAGGTATTTGACAATATTTGTGATTTATATTTTCTGCCTTTTTTTGAACACATCAATCAGAACATTAAGTTTATTTTTCCTGATATGTCTGACGAGGAGCGGTTTATGTGGTTTCTCTCACTAGTTGCTCAAGCAAGTTTTATACACAGTTCCCGAAGTTTGATTACAAAATATCGCGGTTCCGATTTTTATGAACAGGATAACATTGATAAGTATGTTGAGCATATCCGTAAAACCATATGTGATCTAGTGCAGGTAAGTTAGCTAACTAGAACGTGTCTGAAAAGGTTTCAGACACGTAGTTATTGGTTGTCAGTTATCGGTTAACAGTTTTTTAGCGGCCAATTTTAATGGGTTGTCAAAGAAAAACCAAAACTATTCCATCAACTAACAACAATCAACTGAGTCCGAATGACCTTTTCAGGCGGGCTCTAATCAGGTCATTAATTTAAATTTGGAGAAAAAATGTTAAAAAAGATAATTTTAATCATACTGTTTATAGTTATCATTGTAGGTATAGTTGCTGTTTTATTTATGCAGCATAAAGAAAAGGGTGATGCTACCTTTATCCGTTCTGTTACTGCTATCCGTTTAAAAACTGTCAATCCTGTTGAAAAGAAAAAACTCACTGGAATGGTTGAACCGTGGAAGGAAGAGGATCTTAGTTTTGAAGTTTCCGGGCGTATAAGTCAGATGATAGATAAAGGAAGTGATGTGCAAGGCGGGAAGAATGCGTATTCGCTGTCAAATGGCGATGGAGGGATAATTGCCACACTTGACCCTCTTGAATATCAATTAAGATTAAAAGCTGCAGAAGCCAATGTCAATACTACACAGGCCAAACTAAATGCTCTTAAAATTACTATTAAAGAGGTCATTTCCAGACAGTTGGAATCCGTCAAAGCAGATATGGATAATGCGGAAAAAGAGTTTAACAGATTTAAGGGGCTTCTGCAGAAAAATGTTATTTCCCAGAAAATATTTGATACTGCTGAAACTAGTCTAAAGAAATACCAGGCAAAATACTTTGAAGTCAAAGCTTTAATAACTGTAAAACAGGCAGATGTGAAAGCTCTTGAGGCCAGTTTGGAACAGTTAAAACACTTGGCATCAAATGCAAAACTTGATTTAGAAAGAACTAAATTAAAGGCGCCGTATCAAGGAAAAATCGCTGATATTTATGCAAATATCGGAGCAAATGTAAGGGCAGGGGAAAAAGTTGCTAAATTAGTTGTTGTCGATCCTGTTGTAGTAGACCTCAACATTTCAGCCGCACTTGACAGGAAGCTTCATTATACTCAATTTGTAAAAGTTTATCCTCCGGGCAGCAATCAACCAGTACCTGCAATGGTCAACAAGAAAGCTGCCATCGCTGACCCTAACACCCATACTTTTAGTCTTGAATTATTAGTTAGAAACAAGTTTGTAAATATAGAAAAAAAAATACCTGCAGATCTATTGAAGCTTCCTGAAATTAAAGGTATATGGCCTATTGCTAAGATCAATTTAAAGGGAAGTGAGAAACTGATCATATTATCTGAATGTATATATCATGATGCTAATGGGGATTTTCTTTGGAAAGTTATTGAAACCAAAAATGCACTCCCTGGTGCACCTGTCTATAAAGTTAAAAAAGTACGGGCAACATTTTTGCCTGGTGAACATAGTTTACTTGGAGCTTACAAATATCGGATTTTTGATAATTCCGATGGCATGAATGAACTGGATTTTGCTGCAACAGGCGTCCCTAAGACGGTAAAGACAGGTGGGGAAGTTATTTTGATTCGCAGACAGCGCATGTTCAGATCGGGAAACCTTGTTAAGGTTCTGCTGTCTATTGAACAGACAAAGACAGGTTTATATATTCCATTGACGCTTATATCAAGTAATACATTAAAACAATGGGTATTTAAGGTTGTTAAACAAAAGGACGGATCAAGCATAGCAAAACAGGTTTTCATCAAGCCTAAAGGACTGTTTAATGATTTGGTTCTTGTAGAATCACCTCATCTTAAAGATGGTGATTTGATAGTGTTTAATGGGGCCCATTTTCTCATACCGAATGAGAAAATAAATGTCAAATCTATTGAAAAGGTGGTGTTATGAAGAACGCTGTCGGGCTTTCAATAAAGTTCCGGACAATAATATTCAGCCTTGCAGTTATCGGGCTTATGTGGGGAGCATTTCAGTTTAAAAACAGTCCCCGCCGTGAAGACCCGGAGTTTACTATTCGAACATGTGTAGTTAGAGCTTCCTGGCCGGGAGCAAATGCTATACGGATGGAGGAACTGGTTACAATACCCCTGGAAAGAGCTATTGAGGAAATAGATACAACTAAAAAGACGATATCTACAACCACATCCGGCTTGTCTGTAATTAAAGTAGAAATGATTGACTCCGTAGATAATGTTGAGCAGGCATCCGATAAAATTAGATCTCAAATTGCCGGAATCACATTACCTCTAGGTGTATCTCCACCTTATGTAGATTCAAATTTTGCAGATACAAGTGCAATGATGCTGGCTGTCTACCAAGTACCCAGTTCAGATCAAAAAAATATAAAAACTCCATATTCCATGCGAAAACTTGAAAAAGTTTCGGAGGAAATACGCGATGGATTAAAAGAGATTGACAGTGTAGCAAGAGTTAATATTTTTAGTGCTCACCAGGAAGCAATATATATAGAACCAGATCCTGGTTCATGGAGCCAAATCAGTACTTCCATTGATACAATAAAGCGTAGATTGAATACAAAGAACATTCTGGCTTCCGGCGGTGCAATAGATACAGGGAAACATTTATTTAATGTATCAGTTAAAGGTGACTTTAATGCAGTCAATGAAATAAAAAAAACAACAGTAGCTAATTCAAACGGGATGCCGGTTACTCTTCAGCAATTAGGTTTGGAAGTTAAACGCAGTTATATTGATCCTGCATCAATAATTACACGTATAAGTACTCCGGAAATAGAAAGTCAGCGATGCATTGTTTTAAATTTTACAATGCGAAAAGAACAAAATATAGTTGAACTTGGTGCTGAAGTTAAAAAAATGATTAAGAAATGGGAACAAACAATACTTCCTCCGGACATTAAAGTAGCAATTGTTTCAGACCAACCGGCAGTGGTTACAGATAACATCAATATATTTATAGAAAACCTAATTCAGGCTATAATAATATTAGTAATTGTTGCCTGGCTATTAATAGGCAAAAGAGTTGCTCTTATTATGGGATTATCAATACCTGTTATTGTTATGATTTCATTTGGTATTGTCAGGTGTTTCGGCGTCCAGCTCGAAATGATGTCAATTGCTTCTCTTGTTATCTCCTTAGGTATGCTTGTAGACTGTGTTATTGAGATATGTGATAATGTCCACCGATTACAGGAGGAGGGCATGTCTCGTTATCCAGCTACAGTTAAAGGTACCAGGCAGGTTGTATTTCCTATATTAACCGGAACATTAACCACAATATTTGCTTTTTTACCCATGCTTACTGTTTCAGGTAATGTAGGTGAATATATCCGCAGTATACCTATAGTTGTATCAACAACCCTTCTTGTTAGTTGGGTTGTCGCAATAACTTTTACTGTAGCATTGACCTGGCTGGTGTTAAAACCCGGCACAGATAAAGTACCTCCTTTAGCTCTTTTCTATCGTTACCTCATCGGAAAGTCTAAAAAAAAAGGCAATGAATCTGAAAAGTTCAAACTGTACCGTTCCTTTCTTTCCTGGAGTATGATGCACCGCTATACAGTTTTACTGTCAATTTTCTCTCTGTTTATTATATCAATAGTACTTTTAGCAACAGGTTTTATTAATACAGACTTTATACCTACCGCAGGTGGGAAAACATTTTTAATTGATGTTTGGCTGCCGGAAGGTTCATCTATAAAAGAAACCTCACAAGTAACCCGGAAAATTGAGGAAATAATAAAAAGAGAATCAATTATCAAACAGAAAAATGATGATATTGAAACTCTTCATAACATGGTCAGTTTTATCGGTCAAAGCACTCCCCGATTTAAATTATCAATTATTATGGAATTTCCCAAAAGCAACTTTGCTCAAATAGTTGTAAATGCGACATCTGCTAAAAATGCAAAAGCTTTAATTCAACGAATATCAAAGAAAATAGATTCAGAAATAACTGAAGCTCGAACAACTATCAAACGCTTGAGTTTAGGGCCAAATTCCAGGTATCCGATAATAATTAGTTTAAGGGGTAAAGATTATACAGTTTTGAAGAAATATGCCCATGAAATGGAAGAGGTTTTTAGAAAAATCCCAGGGACAGTAGATGTCCATGACAGTTGGGGGAATCTGACTAGTCAAATTGATATAATCCCGGATGGAGAGAAAAGTGCAGCTGCAGGAATTACCCGTCTATCTATTTCTAATACTCTTAATGCCTTCTTTTCCGGAGCCAGGCTGACAACATTTAGAGAAGGTGACCACCAGCTGCCGGTTTACTTCCGACTTCCTTACAATGAACGGAACAATCTGGATAAACTTAAAGATTTATACGTTGAAGGGAAATACGGTAAGATTCCACTGCAGTCTATCGCTGAAATTAAAACATCTCTACAACCTGCCAGGATTGAAAGGGAACGTCAAAAACGTAATATGGAGATACTGGCACAGGTTTCAGATGGTTATCTCGCAAATCCTATTATTTTACAAGCTCTTCCAAAGCTTAAAGAAATAGAATCCCGTATGCCTTCAGGATATTCGATTGACATTGGCGGTACTTATGATAAAGCTAAGGAAGGAAGTGAGAAAGTTAGCTTTGCAATGCTGATAGCCTTAATTTTAATTATATTATGCCTTCTTGTGTATTTTAACTCTATACTGAAAACAATAGCAGTTGCACTCACACTTCCACTGGCCTTTACCGGTGCTTTTTTAGGACTCTTAATTATGAACCAGCCCCTTGGTTTTTTTGCTCAGTTCGGTATGTTGTCTCTTTTTGGTATTGTTGTCAATGGTGCAATTGTGCTGTTTGAT
>CAZGAI010000064.1:0-4435 GCA_964523175.1 uncultured Victivallales bacterium
CCATTTTTTTAATTTTAGTTGTTTTAAACATATCTTTTAAGTAATCGAAGAAGGGATCAGCTTTGTTTTCGGCAATATCTGTTGAAACTTGTGTTTTACCATTATTTTTTATCGGTGGTATAGTTACTTCTCCAAATCTGGAGACATATACGTTGTAACGCTGGTCAATATTTTGGTTATTATTTTGGGGATGTATGTCTTGCCATTCACCTAATTTTTTCTCGCTGCAAAAATCTATTATTGCCTTACTTCTTTCAATTATTTCATTTTCGTTACTTGCATAACTTAATTTAGAAAATAGAGCTGTAAGTTTACATTCTTTTAAAGTTGGATCCTCTAAATCCTGAGGATGTAATTTTACGGCAGAACTAAATTTATCTAAAAATTCATTAATGATTTTATTATCTCTTATGTAATTCTGTAGTTCACCCGAGATCTGTTTCTGTAGAGATTGTATTTTCTGTAATACGTTTAAATCAATTATATGCTTTATATCCTTAAGCTTAGCTCTTATTTCTTTTTCAATCATATTTTTAATTTTTTGGGGAATTGGCAAAGATATACCCTCTTCTGTGTCGATGTTATTAATATCTATATCTTCATTCTCACTATTAATAATAGAAGTTTTGTAGTCTTTTGTAGATTCTGTCATCTCTTCTGCTGAGAGGATAAAAGGCGCGGCAGCAACAACGACCGAAACTATAACCTTTAACAATTTTGTTTTCATGTTTTTTCTCCTATTATTTTATTGCTAAAACACAGTAAATGGTTTGATGGGCAGTTTTTGTTTTACATAGAAATACATTAGGCCCGTTTTAGAGCTGATTGAAAACAGAACGGCAATGCTCATACCAAGTAAACCAAAATAATAAGTTAATATTAGACTTGTTACAATGAGTAATATTAGTTCAAAAATATTGATTGTCATTGTTACTTTAGAGTCATAAAATGTTAATATTCTGGCATTAGCAAAAGCGGCTGCCCCAATAAAGTATGCAGCAGAAAGGATTAATAATGGAATTTGGGCTGTTTGGTGTGTGTTACCAAACAGCGAAAGAATATTATTTGAAAATATTACAATAAAAATAAGCAGCAATATTGAGATTGGTACATTTATGTAGTTAGCAGTATCAATAAGCCCTTGAATTTCTTGATACCATTTTTTTTCAAGTAAAGGGGAAAGCAGAGGAGCAAAGAATGATGTGACAGAACTGGGTATTACCCATAAAATATTTGCAATAGTGAGCATTGCTACGTAATATCCGACCGCATCTTCGTTTGGATGAATGATTTCTATAATTAAGAGATCAAAAAAACAAACTAAGTTAAAAATTAACTGTACTGGTGTCAACCTTAGAGAATCAGATAACCATCTTTTATGTTTTGTATTATCTATATTTATATCTTTTTTCTTTAAAATATTAATTTTATGCCTTGTTAGGATTTTTTTAGTGATGAAAAGTTCAATAATAATTATCAGAAAAAAAGTTAATGTCATAAAAAGAACTAGATGTGTTAATTTTATTGTCACATTAAATATTTTTGTGGTAAAAAATATAAAAATAATAAGAAATATAGACATAATCATTTTATTTATAAAAAAGGCTAAACTATTCTGTTTATTGCTTAAAACAAGGCAGGCAAGTAATAAATAGAAGGCTGAGAATGGAGTCAGCCATAGAAAATAAATAAAGTAATGATTATCATTAAAACTATGAATTGATAAAAAATGCAGCAAGAATAGGAATGAATAAAATATTAACAGGATTAGTGAATAAAATATAAATGTTTTAGCTATTAGTTTAAGATTCCATCTAATAAAAACACTACTATTGTTCGGATTATTATCTATATATTGAGATAAATATTTAACAGATGAAATGTTTGTACCTAAGAGCAATAATAACGATAAAATAAATATTGAGCGAATTGCTATAGAGAAATCACCATAAAGATCTGAAGGGATTATGTGACTTATAAAAATATTGAAGGACAAATTTATTATATAGCTCAATATACCTAAAATCAGCAGAGTTAAAACAGTTTGATATTTTTTCTTAAGCATTCAATTTCTCCTCCTCCTATAATGATCTCTAGTTCAATTATATATCCGCCTCAACTAAATGTTGTCTATAAGGTGGGGTTCAGTCATAGTTAAAAACAGTTCAATATGCGTTCGCCCGTTGTCTAATAAGTTCACTTCTATATAGTCTACTAATATTTCCTGAGTAAAGGGTCTTGCTATATAATTAAGATTTATAGAATTAATTATTTCTACATGTCTAAGGTCACTTCCGGCAGGTATCGAACTTATTTCTTGTGCCATCCATTCTACGCTAGTTGTCCCTGTATTGAGATTTACAGTATAGTTTGCCCATAGTCTTATCATTACGGAATTTTCTTTACAGCCTACCACTAGAATAATTGAGTCTGAATCATTTGGTAACAATGACAAGTTTTGATTATGAAAATTCCAATTCCAGATGCTTTCGAGACTGTTGTGATCTAGATTTCCCGATTTTACTATGAGGCCATGTCTTCTTCCAGGAAATATTACGATCCCTCCGTCATGAGATATACTCTCGTTTACCCCTATGTCTTCGGCTCTTAGCTGTACCGATAAGGCTATATTTATAGGCATTTCTCTTTCTGCATTCGAGACGTTCGGTTCTGCCGGTGCCATTGCTTCCGGTCCATTTTCATAATTCTGTTGCGGCTGCATTTGTTCTGCACTGACTACTGCCCCTAAAAGCAGGTATAAGCATCCTGCCAACAATATTTTATTATTTTTCATTTTCATTTAATATTTCCTTTTTTTTGTTATTATATCGAAGGTACATGCCTTTAGCTTTTTAAAATTTTTGTTCTTGGTTTATCCGCCCTCCAAAGGCAGGTAAGCCTTTGGAGGGCGATTAAACTTTGCGGGATTTTTATCCTATATTTTTTTATTGTTTATCCATCACCATTTAGCTTTGGCTATAGATAGATGAACAAACTAAGTTCTTGTTTATTTAATTAGCATTATTCATGCCAAACATCAACTAAAGCTTAATTAAACTAGTGCTCTGCGGAAAATAGCCGACATATATAAATAAGTTCTTTAATGAGAATGAGTTATTTAAAGGCAGATATTGACGTAATGGCATTATTTGCCACCCCGTTCAGAATTTGCATGAAGTAGGTAGTCTTTTTTGTTTTTTATATAAAATTATTGTAATTCTATCTAAAGATTGCTAAATAATTAATATTTACGCTGTATTTGAGGCAGTAAAACGAAGCTGTAGTCATGTTCTTTTTTAAATTTTTAATTTATAGTTTACGTCCGGAAATTTCAGGTTCTTTATCATGCTTATCATTGGGCAAAACACTCAACCTCTGGATTAAGTCATTGAGGTTAATGTCATTAATAACTATATTGTCATCTTTGTTCAATAGCTGCTGATATATCATCCCCAATATGCTATATGTATCACATAATTTGGATTTTTTATTTTTACTTATGGACACTTGTTGAGGATTACCAACCCCCATAGAAATTGATGAGTATACCCTCTGCACAGCTTCAGGAAGCTCCTTTATTGGTATGCCCTTGTTTTTTTGGAGAAAATCTTCGACGAATGCTTTACTGGGATCAGCCCCCAATAATAAGTGCAACGTTCTCCTAATGACACGCACCTCTCGTTTGGAAATGTGTTTTTCTGTTTCAGTCACGACAGTTGCATAAGTCGTGTCGGGATCATAGTTCGTCCTGACTTCTGTGTCTCCAGCAAGCAGAATAGCTGGTACAAGCCATACACACGTTATATCCTCTCTCGATGCTTCCACCGGCTTAAGATATTGGCTGTGCCAGGGCTTAAATAAGACTAGCTGACTTTTCTCATTAGTGTTATTGTAGTTCAACTGTACTGTTATGTAATACTCGTACTTAGGAGTGGCACCTTCGCCCCGATCCGTAGGGTCTTTATAAAATTCGGCAAAGAGTAATTTGTCAACGTCATCTGTAACTTCAATATCTATGAGGGGAATGAGGGGGGCTATAGAAGTGTCTATGTCAAAAATAGGCCTTTTATGTATTATGGATCCTCTTTTTTTTACTGAAGGTGAATCCTGATCCTTATGCCCAGTTCTTCTGGTATCGTTAATATTTATGGGAGGGATACCCGATGATTTGTTAGGTGGTAACCACACCGTTAGTTTTTTTGGTGTTTCTAGGTTTGGTGTCCCCGTATGTGCCTGAGGTAGTGTCGTATTTGGTGTTGTATGGTCGTGCTTATGGTGACGCCTAGTGGGGGCTGACTCTGCTGGCTCTGTTACGGGTGGAATGTGTCGTAGTTCCGGTGAGCTTATTAGCGTTGGTGCTTGTGACGGCTGGAATTCCTGTACTTGTGGTGATGTGTTTGTCTTCCGACTTTGTCTCTGGCCTCCAGTTTCTACT
>CAZGAI010000064.1:4535-12066 GCA_964523175.1 uncultured Victivallales bacterium
ACAGTTTGTACTTCTCCCGGTTCTTGCAGTACACTTTTTATTGGCTCATTAAGTCTAGGTGCTGGTGTGCTCATTAGAATTGGTGCTTGTGACGGCTGAAATTCCTGTACTTGTGGTGATGAGTTTGTCTCCCGGCTTTGTCTCTGGCCTCCAGTTTCTACTACAGTTTGTACTTCTCCCGGTTCTTGCAGTACACTTTTTATTGGCTCATTAAGTCGCGGTGCTGGTGAACTCAGAGAGTGTGCTACAGAATCGGTAGATTTATCTACTGTTTTAAGCAGATTGTTTGCTGTATGGATTTTATTTTTGACGGAGGGAATGCTCTCTCTGTTTTTAAGCAACTCAGGAGTGGTGCATCCTCCGATGAATAAAACCAATCCGGTGAATGCAAAAATGCATATATGATTAGATTTGTTGATTTTTTTTAGTTTTATCATTTTTACATAACCTTTTATTGATAAATTTCTATTATTAATAATAGTTTTATATAATTTAAATAATTGTTTAAATGTTTTCTTTAGATAGGGTGTATATGTTATCAGGTTTATTTTTAGCAATTTTGCTATTAGCTTCGATGAAGAGTTCAGTTCTATTTTTCTGATATATGCCGCCACCCCTAATATCGGCAATATTATTGCTGATTTTTGAGCCTTGGGAAAGATATACTCTTCCTCCTTCAAATGAATAAATACCGCCTCCGTATGTTTCGCTATGGTTGTTTCTTATAGTTGAATTTTCTATCTCCAGATCTGCATTATTTGCAATTGTTACTGCGCCTCCGTACAAGGTAGATTTATTGTTTTTTATTGTTGAATGTTCAAAGGATAATGTACTATTATCGCAGAAAATACATGTTGGGGCTGTGTTGTAGGCTATTGTTGAATTGCAAAAGACTATAGATTTTTCTGTATACGAATCATAATATTTAGCATCAATATTTACAATTGATTGTCTTGATATGCTATTATGACTTATGTTTGCATTATTAAACTGAACTGGCATTCTCTTAATTTGTGGGAGGGGGAATTTGCCTGTAAATAAAAAGTTAATACTTAATACATTAAATAAGTATTTCGATTCAATATTTGTTATAAATAAATTATTTATGGATATTATACAGCCAGCTTTTCGTAATTTTATATCAAAAAAGCTACCTGATATAGGCCTAAAATTCTTTACTGCTGTTAATGTTATATCTTTATTATTTATTTTGTTTTTAAAGTCAATGGTAAGGTTGCCTCTAGGTGAAAGTAGATAAGGGGCATCTTTTTTATTTAATGTTATGATGTTGCCTTTATCATTTGGAATTGTGAATATTATATTATCTATTTTTGAATTTTTCTTATTTACTTCTCCTATTGCTTCACCAAAAGAACCTGCTCCATATGGGGTAATGGTTGTTACTCTAAATGTATTTGCGTATAAGCTGCATATTGTAAAAAATGACAGAATCAAAGCTATTACGGTAATATATTTTTTTCTCATTTTATCTTTCCTTTTTGTTATTGAATTATTCGCGTGAATATTTTTTTTATAAATGTTAACATAAGTTGATAAGCAGTATTTATGCCAAATGCTAATTAATGTTGAATCAAGCTGAATTATTGTAGTTAATGACCCGTATTAGTAATAAATTTTATGAATTTAAGGTGTTACTTGATGGCAAATATTATCGATCGTTAGTATTTGACATCAGAAGCCGGCCTCTGGATATCCTCTATTTCGGATAAGCTCGTTGTTATGTTTGAGTATTTACTGATATCCTTGAATCAGTTAGTAAACTGGCTGATAGACTCAATTAATGGAGACCTAGTTTATGATTTTTTTTATCTTGTTACTAAATAAATAACACTTATGATTGCAATTGTGCAATCATTTACTATTCTTACAATGCAATTATGCAATCTTTTTTTTCCGCCTTCCCAAGTATTACATGCTAATTAGTTGAAATGAAAATGCTTGTTATATTATCTATAGAAAGTATATTGTTCACTTTTTGATGGCATAAAAAATAATCATAAGTCAACGTTGGAGGTATAAAATATGTCTATAATATGTGACTATCATATGCATACTTATTTGTGCAAACACGCAACTGGAAGTCCTCAGGAGTATTTGAATGAGGCCCATAAAAAAGGTTTGGAAACAATAGGATTTTCAGATCATTGCCCTGTTCCTGTAGGGTTTGATACTACATCCAGGATGAATATATCTCAATTCGATAAGTATGTTGATATGATCAGGAAATTAAAAAATAATCCCTATGGAATTGAAGTGTTGTTTGGAATGGAAGTTGACTGGGTTCCCGGTAGAATGGAAGAAGTTTATACTTTTTTGGATTCAATTGAATATAATTACTTAATAGGTTCTGTTCATTATGTTGATGACATACCATTTGACAGCCCTGATTATCTTGATATATGGAGTTCTGTAGAAAAAACTGAGCATATATGGAACAGATACATTGAATTAATGACAGATATGGTCTCAAGTGGGAAATTTGATATAGCAGGGCATATGGATCTACCTAAAAAATTTGGTTTCTATCCTGAAAATATGACCTCTTTTTTGGAAAAAGCCGACACTTTCTTTGCTAGGGCTGCAGAGTTTGATGTTGCAGTTGAATTAAACACAGCAGGATTGAGAAAGCCGGTAAAAGAAATTTATCCGTCATTGGATTTACTTCGAATTGCTAAAAAGCATAACGTAAAGATTACTTTTGGATCAGATTCTCATGCTCCCGATGAAGTGGGTTCCTGTTTTAAAGAAGCAGAGAACTTGGCTCAATGTGCAGGGTATACTGAGTATCAACGCATTGGTAAAAACGGTATAAAAAAAACTATACAATTACTTGACCGGAATTAGATGTTCCATGAAAAGGTTTTCTTTGGAATATCCAATAAACAACAAGAAATTATCAATGTGCAAGGAAAGCAACTAATTTGAAAATTGTATGTTTCTTGTTAGACATTGATTATTTAGAACATTAAATCCTTAATGAAAATATTAAACTCAAAATTTCAAAGTCTTGCCATCACGCTTCCAGCTAGATAAAAAAATCATCCTGGCTAAGGCAGGATGGTCAGGACTTCAGTATTAAAGAATTAAAAACTAGAGCCAAACATGAAATACTTTTCGTTCAGGATACAATTATAAAAAAAGATAGTAAATAATCAGATTTATTATAGTTAACGGAATACCTATTTTAGCAAATTCCAAGAAGCTGAATGCTTCAAAATTTCGTTTTTCAACATTCTGTATAATGATTATTGTACTGGCTGCTCCGATAATAAATAGATTTCCTGCAATTGTACTACCTGCTGCTAATGCCATATATTGAGTAGTGTGTACTCCGACCGTATCAAGTATCGGCAAGTATAGAGCAACTAGAGGAACATTAGAAATAAATTGACTGAGTATTGCACTTATTGTTAAAATAGTTGGAACATTTGCAACATTAATATGAGATTCTTTAATTATTTTTTGTAACAATCCACAATCCCAGACACTCTGAATAAGAATAAACATTGATACAAAAAACAGCAAGGTACCCCAGTCTATGTTTTTGATAATAGTAAAACGTTTTTTGCTGAATAGAATTATGGGACTTGCCGCTAGAAGTGCTATCAGACAAAATTGAAAGTATTGTACCTGGAAATTTATTATACTGAAAATTATTTTTAGAACTATTAAACATATAAAAATGATTAATGCCAGCTTTACAACTCTGATAGTACCTTGACATACAACATCCGGTTTCTGTATTTTGCTGATTGTTGTTTTTAATGTCTGACGGTAAAATAATGTTATCATAAAGAATGTTATGACCAGATTAATGAGTGTAGGCAGCCAGAGGTATTTAAAAAAGTTCAGAAAAGGTGATGCCAGATTACTATCCAGAGAAATTAACAGGTTCTGTGGGTTTCCAATAGGGCTGAGAACACTTCCAATTGTAACTGAATATGCCAGTGCTAAAAGCAAAGGCTTAGATAAATTTCTATGATTTTTGCAAAGTTGAAGTATAATAAGTGTTCCGACAATTGCAGATGTATCATTCATTAACAAGGCGGCTGACGGTCCAATTATAAAAATAATTACAAGCAGAGCCAGTTTACCTGTTTTTGCTCTAGTAAACAATCGGTCTGCCAGTAACTCCAAATAACCGCTTGATTCTGCTGCCTGTGCTATGACAAAAACACCAAAAAGGAACAGCATTACATCAATGTTGATTGATTGTACTGCACTTTGCAATGTAATCTGATCCGTTATTAATACAGCAATACCTCCCATACACATAATCATCCAAATAGATAATTTGTTTGAAATCAATTTTCTGGTTGCTATTCCTATGAGTACAATAAGTAGAACTATTATGGGTATAGGCATATATGCTTCCTATTATTTTTATACAAAATAGTATTTCTTCGATAAAAACTTCGCATAGTAAATCTAATTATATTATTGGAAAAGTATAGAGATAGTATTTATATTGTTTAAATAATGTTTATTATAATCAGAAAGCAGTATTATGAAAACAATTGAGTTTTATACTAAAGTTAATAAGATCACACTGAAAGATTCCCGTTATTCATCTGATGCATATGAATTCATTAATGACGCTGTGATCTATACTGTAAAAAAGAGTGAAGAAAACAAAAAAGAAAATGATTCGAGCCATATTTCAGGTGAAGAACTTCTTTACGGAGTAAGGGAATATGCATTGAAACAGTTTGGGCCAATGGCTTATAGTGTTTTTTGCGAATGGGGTATTTTTGACGGTATGGCTGTTGGAAATATTGTTTTTAATATGATTGAACATAAACTGTTAAGCAGTAGCGAAAATGATTCAATTAAAGATTTTGAAAATGCTTTTGACTTTAAAGCCGCACTGTGCAGTCCGTTCCTACCTCAAAAAAGTAAACTTGTTCATACTCTAGTGATTGCCTGATAACCAAAGTTTCTAATTATGTCCAGTTGGAGGTGGATGCTGTGTCTAAAAGTTTTCCAGAAGATTTTCAAGAATGTGTGCAGTTTCACGGGCATCTTTGTCCAGGCCTGGTATATGGTTACCTTGTAGCGAATGAATCTCTTAAGCTTATAGGATTAAGCCGTGCAGAAGATGAAGAAATTGTAGCAATATGTGAGAATGACTCATGTGCAGTTGATGCACTTCAGGTGGTTTTAGGAACTACAGCAGGGAAGGGGAACCTGATAATACGAAACTATGGTAAAAATGCTTTTATCGTATTTGAAAGAAAAACTAAGGGAGCGTATCGATTTTCTAAAAAGCAACAGTATGAGTACAAAGGTGATAACCGTAAAGAATTTCAAAGACTTGATAGTGCTGTCGCAAATGGAGTCTCAACGGATGAAGAAAAAAAGAGACAGAAATATTTGAAAGCGCTTGATTTGTTATTTAGAAATTTTGATGAAGTATTTGTAACAGAGAGAGTTGTAATGCCCGAACCTTCATTTGCTGAGTTGGCTCAGTCTTTGGCATGTTCTGAATGCGGTGAACTCACCATGAGTTCTAAAATGATAAAAACAGCCGGGGATCATTTGCTGTGTATTCCCTGTTATGAGAGATTAAACTGATGATTATTTAGATAGGAGTTTTAATTATGTCAGAACTACGACAGCGATTGGACACTGGTGAATGGGTAATAATGGCACCTGAAAGGTTAAAGGGCAGAGAACTTCAAAAAGAAAAAAATCCATTACAGGATGTTTATCCAGCTTATGAAAAAAATTGTCCGTTCTGTTTTGGTAATGATGATAGATATACTAATATAGAAATAGACAGAATAAACAGTCCTGATACGAATGATTGGACTGTTCGATGTGTTGAAAATAAGTTTCAAATTTTTTCTAATCATGAACGTGCACCTATAGAATCTTCAGAATACCCAAGAAACGGTATTTATCACAAATATTCCAGATATGGTAATCATGAACTGGTTATTGAAAGCGCAGAACACAATAAAACCCTTGGTATAATGAATCATGATGAAGCATCTAATATAATAGAAATGTACTATAGGCGTTATAAGGCTCTAAATAATGGAGAAAATCGTCAAACAGTTCTTTTTAAAAATCATGGTAATCTTTCAGGAGCGTCTCAGAAACATCCACATTCACAAATAGTATCAATGATGGTCGTTCCCGAGTATATCAGATTTCTTGTTGATAATGCTATGAGGTATTATGATAGAAATGGCAGATGTGTGTTTTGTAAAATAATTGAAAACGAAATAAATAATGAAGAGCGACTGGTTTATCATAATGATAAGTTTGTAGCTATTGTTCCCTATGCATCTTCTGTTCCATTTGAGATAGAGATATACCCTAAGAGGCATGAAGGGGGATTTGATATAATGCCGGGTGAAGATATAGTTGAGTTAAGTGATTGTCTGCGCGTTGTGGTGAGTAAATTATATCAGGCATTATCCAATCCTGACTATAATATTATATTTAGAAACCCTCCTTATCATTTATCGAGTATCCTCCCTTATCATTGGCATTTGAAGGTGATTCCGTATTTATCGATGCCGGGAGGATTTGAGTTAGGCTCCGGCATGAGGGTAAATGTTATGATGCCTGAAGATTCCGCAGATATTCTGCGAAAGATAGATGTTATTTAATCTAGGTTTGAATTTTTTTTTAAATAAATTATAGTTTATTGACTGCAAATAACTAAAGCAATTGATAATAAAATCGTATATAAGGGATATTATGAGTTTAACCAAGGAATTTACAAAAGGAATATGGAAAGAAAATCCGGTATTAGTTCTTCTTTTGGGGATGTGCCCGGTTTTAGCTGTTACTTCCAGTGGTAAGGACGGGTTGGGAATGGGGTTGGCCACCATGACAGTGCTGATCGGAAGTAATTTAGTGATTTCTATTATAAAAAAAATGATTCCTAAAAAAATAAGAATACCCTGCTATATTGTGGTTATTGCTACATTCGTTACTATTGTTAATCTATTGATGCTGGCGTTTGCTCCCCCGGCTCTTAATAAATCACTAGGTATATTTATTCCTCTAATTGTTGTAAACTGTATCGTTCTCGGCCGTGCAGAAGCGTTCGCCTCCAAAAATGGAATAGCAAAATCTGTTGTGGATGCATTAGGTATGGGGCTTGGTTTTACCATTGCGCTTGTAGCTTTAGGGCTTACGCGTGAATTTTTAGCCAACGGAACACTGTTTACTATTCAGTTTGTACCAGGATGGACCAGAAGCTTTATGTTTACCGTTTCTTCTCCCGGCGCATTTATTATTTTAGGCCTTTTTTTGGCGGGCATGAACTATTTGAATATGCGAAGCGCCAAAAAGAAAGGAAAAATATTTGTAGTTCCTAAACATTTAGGATGTCGCCAATGCAATATGTGTAATATTGCAAATGGTGAAGACTGACGCATTATATTTTAATTATTTTACTATATCCATAAGGTAAGAACCATATCCGCTTTTTATTGTTTCGGAGGCTAATTCTTTAAGTTGCTCACTAGTAATATAACAATTTCTCCAGGCA
>CAZGAI010000065.1:0-12039 GCA_964523175.1 uncultured Victivallales bacterium
GTACCGGTTTTATAAAATACCAGACCATTCTTTTGTAAGTCCAGTTCAAATGTATCAAAGTAAATTCGATTAACCTGTTTTGGTGTTTCTTTTTTTACAGAATACAGTTTTTCCATTATTTTGATAATGGGAGTATTTTCTTTACTTTTTATTAGAAAACTACGAGTATTCATATTTTATCATTTTCTTAAAATATAGGAATATATATTTTATCTTGAGAATAGGTGAAAAAATAAAAACAGGTTTTATCTTGTTTAATTTTTAAAAACTGTCTAGTCTGTAATTAAAAGATATAATGAATTAATAAAAATGCTAGAAATAATTATAATAATATTAAGTATAGTACATAAAAACAAAATATACATAAAGGCATACTCGGTGGTTAAGTCGCTCTTCTTAGGGCTATAAATAACTTGATTGGCTAACCCAAAAATACAAAAAAATCCCCCATTGATTTATAATCAGTGGAGGATGCAATTTAGATAAATTAATTAGAGATGTTCTATAACAAGATCACCAACTTCACTTGTAGAGTAACCCATTTTTCTTGCAGCCATTGATTTTAATTTGTTGCCTGTTACGTATGCAACAGACTTTTCAATAGCTTTAGCGGCATCACTTTCGCCGAGTTCATCAAGCATCATGGCAGCTGAGCAAACAGCAGCTAATGGATTAATTACACCCATTCCTGTATATTTTGGAGCAGATCCGCCTATTGGTTCAAACATGCTAATACCATTAGGATTAATGTTGCCGCCGGCTGCAATTCCCATACCTCCCTGAGTCATTGCACCAAGGTCTGTAATAATATCTCCGAACATATTACCAGTAACTATCACATCAAACCATTCAGGATTTTTTACCATCCACATGCATGTAGCATCAACATGACAGTAATCCACTTTAGCTTCAGGATATTCAGGTGCTATTTCATGCATTGCTCTTTCCCATAAGTCGTAAACATAAGTTAAAACATTTGTTTTTCCGCAAAGAGTGAGCTGACCTATTTTTCCATCATCCAAATCTTTTTGAGACAATCCCTTCCATGGATTTTCTTTAGAATGTCTTTTATAAACCTGTTCAAATGCATAACGAAGACAGCGTTCTACTTGAAAACGAC
Organism: uncultured Victivallales bacterium; assembly: GCA_964523175.1. Taxonomy (GTDB): domain Bacteria; phylum Verrucomicrobiota; class Lentisphaeria; order Victivallales; family GWF2-38-69. Next base: position 1,121 of record CAZGAI010000065.1, read on the forward strand.
TATATGCCATTGTCTGAATTGCTACTTCGTTAGGTGTTCCTTTCATGGTAAATCCACCCATACCGGTATATAAACCTCCAGTATTTTCACGAACAACTACATAATCAATATCTTCAGGTTTTTTGCCATCCAGAGGGGTTGGAACTCCGGGGTAAAGTTTTACAGGTCTCAAATTAACATACTGATCAAGTTCAAAACGCAGTTTAAGAAGAATACCTTTTTCAAGAATACCGGGTTTTACATCAGGATGTCCAATTGCACCAAGAAATATTGAATCAAACTGCTGTAATATTTTACCAGCATCATCAGGAAGAACTATGCCTGTTCGAATATATCTGTTTCCGTCCCAGTCAAATGTTTCCATATCCAGAGAAAAACCGAATTTTTTAGCAGTTGCATTTAGTACCTTAATTCCCTCATCAACAACTTCCGGGCCTGTTCCGTCTCCAGGTAACACCGCAATTTTATAATTTCTTTCTGACATTACATAACTCCTTTTTAAAACAGTATTGTTTTTAAATGCTGTTTCTTTCCAACTTTAAATATTATTTTTTGAGTATAAACTCTAAACAGTATACTACATAGGCCACTAAACATATCACCTCATTGCAATAAGAATTTAGCTAGACCTGAGAAAAATGAATTAGTATTAAACCTTAACCTTAAACATTCTTCAAGCTGATTAATCTAATACAACAGCAGATTTAGTCAAAGGAATTTATATTTTTTTAATCTAATTATTGCAATGAATTGATTTATTGGATATAATTTGATCATCCGAATTAGTTTTTAGTGTAACTGCAAGATGAGAATATTCAATTTAAGAAAAATTTTAATTTAAAACAGGAGTAAATACAGCTATGAAAAATTTGTCATTAAAAGCCATTCTCTTTCTTCTAGTTATTATTTGTATTGTTCAGGGAAATCTCCATGCTAAATCGCTTCCAAAAATAGCAATACTTGGAACGGGAGGGACAATTGCCGGATCAGGAGCCTCAAAAACAGGAGTTGCATATACAGCAGGAAAAGCGTCAGTTGATATTTTGGTTAAATCAGTTCCTGGAATAGAAAAACTTGCAGAGCTTTCCGAAGAAAATGTTGCAAATATACCCAGCCAAGACATGAACGATACTGTTTGGTTGAAACTTGCAAGGAGAGTCAATGAACTGCTGAATGAGTCTTCAATAGATGGTGTTGTGATTACTCATGGAACAGATACAATGGAAGAAACTGCTTATTTTTTAGATCTTGTTATTAATACAGATAAACCTATTGTTCTAACCGGATCAATGAGGCCACCAACAAGTTTAAGTCCTGATGGTCCGTTTAATATTTATACATCGGTTGCTGTTGCTGCATCACCGGGTTCCTGGGGCAAAGGTGTTCTTGTTGTTATGAATGGAGGAATTTTTACAGCTCGGGATGTTACAAAATCCAATACAACAAATATTGCGACATTTAAATCCCCAAATACAGGGCCCATCGGCCTAGTTGATTATAGCAACATTCAATATTATCAGGAATCCACCAGAAGACATACTTCAAAAAGTCAGTTTGACATTACCAAAATTGATAAACTTCCGGAAGTTTGTGTAATATATGAAGTGGAAGGAGGCGCGGCTCCACTTATTGAAGCTGCTGTTAAGTATGGATATAAAGGAATTGTTCTTGCAGGTTTAGGTGACGGCAATATGCCTAAAAAAGATGAAAAGTTATTAATTGAAGCTGTAAACAATGGAATACCTGTTGTAATAAGTTCTAGGGTTGGAAGTGGTTGTATTCAAGTGGATGCTGAGGTGCAAGATACTAAATATCATCTAATTACAGCTAACGATTTTGACCCTCAGAAAGCATATGTTTTGCTCAAAGTTGCTTTAACACAAACAAAATCATATGAAAAATTGGTAAAAATATTTAATCAATATTAACTAGAATAATTAAAAATCGGAGGTTATTAATGTCAACTACAGCAGTTTCAACGAAAGGTTCACCCACAAATTCAACAATTTTTGTATCGTCTTTGCTTGTATTAGGAAATGTTCTTGGTGTAGGAGTTTTAGCATTGCCTATATCAGCAGGACTTGGAGGGTTTATACCGGCACTATTAGGTATAGTTCTTGTATGGTGTATGATGCTTTTTGCAGCATGGCTGATTGCATATCGAATTGATGAAAATAAAAAGAATTTTGATATACCATCATTTTTCAAGGATGAATTGGGTACAACAGCAAAATGGATTGCGATTGCCTGTAATCTATTAATTCTATATGGAGTTCTTGTCGCTTATTTAAGTGGAATATCCACAATGATGGCTGCTCTCTATAAAGATTTGGCTAATTATCAGTATTTGATAACAATTATTTATTTCTGCATAGTTGTTTCATTGATTGTTTTCGGTCTTGGAATAATGCGTAAAGGTATGTCAGTAATAATGATAGTATTATGGATATGTTTTTTTATCATGTGTTATACTGGCCTCGCTGACTGGCAGCCAAAACTATTGACATATATGGATTGGAAATATTTACCTATTTGTCTTCCAATAGCAGTTTCGGCATTCCATTTTCATAATATTATTCCAACAGTTTCAAAATCTTTAAATTATAACAAACCTGCAACATATAAAGCAATTTTTATCGGAGTACTCCTTGGACTCTTTATCAACTTGGCATGGGTGATTGTAGTACTTGGAAGTATGCAGGAAAACAATGCCGGAGTAACAAGTGTTGTTTATGCTGAAATACACAATTTAACTGCGAATGTTCCATTGACTGCTATTCTACATAATAAAACTTTTGAATATTCAGCACTGATATTTGCACTTCTGTCTGTGACATGTTCTTTCATGGCTAATGGAGCAGGCCTATTTGGATTTATTACTGACCTTTGTACTGATTATTTAAAAACAGATAATAAACTTCTTATCAGTATCCTGTCCTTCGGACCTCCCATTATCATTGCCCTGATTTATCCTGAAATATTTCTTGTAGCTTTATCATTGGTTGGAGGAGTAGGTGAAGATATATTATTTGCACTGCTGCCAGGTGTCATTATCATTAAAATTGCTCACTCACTAATCAAAAAACATGAGCGTCTAACCTTGAGCCGCTGGATGATTATTGTTGGCTGGATTATGGTTATTTTAAGTACTTTTGTATTGTTGTATGTACTTGGACAAAAGTTTGGTTTTATCAATATGGCGCCGCCGCCATTAAAAATGTAAGATTTTAATTAAGAATAATTGAAATAACAAATATAAATTGTTATTTATGAGAATATAGGATATTCAATATTGGATTACCCTATATTTTTTATTATTTAAATCAAAAACCAAAATACATTTTTATGCAGGTTAATAATCAAAATCATAGCTCAACTTTTCCATCGGATTTTTTATTTGGCACTTCTACCAGTTCTTATCAAACAGAAGGAAATAACCATAATTCTGACTGGTTTGAATGGGAAAAAGAACGAAGATTAACTCCCTGTGGCCTTGCCTGTAACTCATGGGAACGATTTGAAGAAGACATTAACCTAATAAAAGATTTTGGTCTCCAGGCATATCGATTAAGTCTTGAATGGTCAAAAATATTTGAAAGTCCTACCAAAATTAACTATAAGGTGTTGGAGCATTATAAACGAATATTATTTCTATTAAAAGAAAACAGAATAAAAACGTTTGTAACACTGCAGCATCATACTCTTCCAAAATGGCTGGCAAAAGGATGGGAAAATTCTGATATTGTTAATTTATTTGAGAAGTACGTTGAGGTAGTGGGCAAAAGCCTGTATAAATATGTTGATGCCTGGCTACCGGTAAACGAACCGGCAGTTAATACTATGTTTGGCTATTTACTGGGCCAGTTTCCTCCTGGTAAATCAAGCCACAGAGCTGTAATAAGAGTCGCTAAAAATCAAATCCAATCCTATTTTCGCGCGTATCATACACTCAAAGAAATTTCATCAAATATACCAGTAGGCTTTGTAAAACAGATGATACTGTTTAAACCTTATAGAAACGTAAGTTCTGATAAACTTCTTAGTTTCTATTCCGACTATGCATTCAACAGTGTCTACCTAAATGCTTTCAAAAAAAACAGATTACCGTTTTCTTTAAAAAAACTTGAAGGGTTAAGTGAGTCAATTGACTTCTGGGGATTGAATTATTATACTCATAAATGGGTATCTTGCAGTTTTCCTGAGAAAAGGCGTTTCAACTGCGATCGAGCAGTTGATGTGACACAAATGGGATGGGAATGGGACGCTGAAGGTTTACAAACAGCGATCAAACGTCTTTGGGATATAAAAAAAATACCTATATATATCACAGAAAACGGGATAGCAACCTCCGAGGACTGTAAAAGAAAATTGTACATCTATCTTCATCTTAAATCAGTACTGAAAACTCTTGCCGAAAATATTGATGTAAGAGGTTATTTTTACTGGTCTTTACTTGATAATTTTGAATGGGTGCATGGCTATAATCCAACCTTTGGCCTTGCAGGAGTGGACAGTAAAACATTCTCCCGACTACCACGTTCAAGTGGATACTATTTGGGAAAAATTGCAAAAGAGAAAAAACTACTAGATCCGGATGTTAATATCGTTCAATAAATTTATTCATTTACTTTTAGGCCGTTCAAGGTAATAAAAGGCCATTTTTGATTAAAAAGACAGTAATATAAATATCTTATCTGTACTGAACCCGGATCTAATAATACAGCTGATTTAATAAACTTTCGTGCTTTATCCTCTTTTTTTGCTTCAATAGCCTTTTGAGCAAGTAAATATAACCTTTGCGCCTCTTTAATATCCGATGGTGTTATAACCTTAAAAACAGTGTACTGTAAATTAATATTCTTACTTTTAGGCACTTCATCTAATCTGTAGAAGTATCTAAGTCTATCTGGCTTATAATAACATCTGTAAGCAGGAGAGGTTTTTTTGAGATTGAATGCTGCCGCCATATACCTATTACTCCACGGATGCAGGATTGAAGCCGTTTTACCGTCTGCAGCCAATGCTTTATCATAAATGAAATAGTCTATTTTGTATTTATCACAAAAATCAACCAGTTTCTGTTCGTTGCCGTTGTAGAGAATATTTAAATATTTCTTTACTAAGTTTCTTGTTATACCCAATTCAAATTTTGGCTGCAGCAGTATTCTGGAGCCTGTATAAGCCTTAAGCATCGGAGAGATAGTAAAATCTGCAAGAATTGCTTTACCTTTTATATTAGTGCTTGAATTAAACCATTGTATTAAATCAATATTAGTTTTTTTGTTATTATAATATTTTCGGTTAAGTTTAAAAAACCATTCGGCTTCTGATATAATTAACAGTCCAAAAATAATAACAAATATTATTTTATATTTGTTTTTGTATATAGAAGAAACATTATCAAATAATAATGCAATTGACAACGATAAAAACGGTATGGCTAAAGCATGAAATCTAACCATAAATATGAAAAGGGTAAAATAAAAGAAAGTAAAGAATATAGGCAAAATTATACGATGAAATTCTGTAAAAAAATTCTTTCTGGTTTCTGGGAATAACAGTATTCCAGAAAGTAATATAATAAATATCGGAAAGGTCAAATGAAATAAAGACCAGAATATTATTTTTGTAGCTGAATGCAGGGCAGGTGTCCATAATATCCGAGAATCGAAATCAAGAAGGTTTGGGTTTATAGGTTTTAGATTTCCAAAATACAGCTTTGCTTTAATTAGATTTGCAAAATGAGAATAATTGCCGGCATAGCCAAATCTGCTGAAAATAAAAAACCATAGGCAGGCAAGAAAAACTAATAAGAATGATCCATAAACTATTTTTTTAGTTTGTTCTATTTTAAAAAAATGTAATAGCACAACAGTAGGCAGTATAATGGTTACAAGTGGAGACATCAGAAATCTGTGCTCGTGTAAGTATGGGATAGAAAGACCTGCAATGATTGAAACAGCAAAGAATACTAACCAGAGAATACTGCTTCGTTTATTTGTATCTAATTCCAGAGAATCAAGCGAGTTGGATATTTTGGTTTGGTTTTTTGGGACAATATTACAAAATATTCTAATTATTTCAAAAATACCCCAGGCGCCAAAACATAGTTGAATCATATCCCATGAAGCCAATGCCCCTAAAACTGATAACCCAAAAAAAATAAGTTTAAACTTTTTAGGCTTTTGCAAGTACCAGAAATAACAAACAAATGTTGCCAGTATTATGGGAATAGCAAAATTCTCACGTATTAAATCCTGTCCAGTTGCTCTGGCGATAGCCGCAGGTGTTACAGCAAAAAGGATGCCGCCAAAAAGTGAGAAAACCCATGAACATCTAATAATAAGCAGCCAGAGAAAAATTAATCCTGCACTGAGGCTTATCCATAAACGTATTTGAAAACGGGCCCATTGGGTAAAATTTGAGTTATCACCATACTTGGATATTTTATTCTCTTCATGTAAAAACAATTTTTTTAAACGATAGCCATAACCGAGAAAATATTCCATAGAAATAGACATTTGACGGTTAACAGGAAGGTTTTCCATACCGATAAGGGCACTGTCTTTATCAGGTAAATAGCCGTTTTCAGCTATTTTTCGGGCATACGAATACATCATCGAGCTTTCCAGAGTAAAAGGAACAAAGTAGCCCACTCGATTTGCTTCCCGATTATAATCATAAGTTCGCATAAAGAAAGCAGTTGAAGTAACAAGTAAAAAGCTAAGTAAGATAAAAAAAAGTCTTAGTGATTTATTCTCAATCTTCATTTAACTATATTTTCGTCTTAGTCTGGATGATAAAATTCCCATTTCTTCCCTGTATTTTGCAACAGTTCTGCGCGCAATAGGAATTCCGTCATGTTTAAGTATTTCGGAAATGGCATCATCTGAGTAGGGTTTGGATGAATTTTCATCAGATACAATATCTTTGATTTTTTCCATAACGCTTCGGCTTGAGAGTAAGTCTCCAGACTCAGCCTGATAACCTCCGGTGAAGAAAAACCTAAGTTCAAAAAGCCCTTGAGGTGTTTGAATATATTTACCTGATACGGCTCGACTTACTGTGGTTTCGTGTAAATCTACTTTATCAGCGATCTGCCGCATTGTGAGAGGTTTTAACGCTTCAATTCCATTTTCTAAAAAATCATACTGAGTATCGACAATAACTTCTGCTATTTTATGAATTGTTTTCTGTCTCTGGTCAAGGCTCTTAATAATATTAGATCCCCTAAGCACTTTTTGTTTAATATATTCTTTTGTTTCAGATGAAGTGTTAGGGTTTTTAAGGAGTTTTAAATAATGATTAGATATTCTTAGTCTAGGCTGATAATCAGTTTTCAAATTAACTTCATATTTTTCATCTTTTTTTTCAATAACTGCCTCAGGAAGAACAAAAACTGAGTCTGTACGATTATTAAAAGAAAGGCCGGCGCAGGGATAAGGGTTTAGTTTTCTAATATTCATGATAATACACTGAAGGTGTTCAACAGAAATTTTCATCTGTTTTGCTATCTGAGGAATATGGTTTGCAGCCAGTTCATCTAAATGTTTTTTAATCAGTACTGCTTCCGGTGATTTAGCTTTTCCATCTCTATCAAGCTGAAGCAATAGAGATTCTTTTAAGTCTCTTGCTCCAATTCCGGGGGGATCGAGTTTATGAACAATTCTCAAGGCTTTTTGCATCTGCTTTAAATCTACTCCACCTATAACTGCTAAGTCTTCAAGTGAACCTTGAAAATAACCCTTATTGTCAATACTGCCGATAATTAATTCGATGAGGTGTTTATTTTCTTTATTTATTCTGGTAAATGAAAGTTGTGATAAAAGTAAGTTGTCAATAGAAGGAACGTCTACAATTGAATTCAGGAAATGCTGATGCTTTTCTTCATCTACTTCATAGGTAGCATTATGACTGACAGGTAAGTTGTCATGCCAGGATTCAGTTAAATTAATAAAATTTGCAAACTCATCGTCTTTCAAGTCCTCAGCCTCAACTGTCCCAACTTCATTATTTGAAAAAGAATCTTCGTCTGTATCTTCTAAATCTTTATTTTCCTCCTGCTCTAAAACAGGGTTTATTGCAAGTTCTTGTGACAGTTTGGTCTGAAGTTCCATCAATGGTGCCATTAGAAATTCCAAAGACTGAATTTGAGATGGTGCAAGAATCTGTTCCTGACGTAAGGTTTGAGATTGTGTCAGATTATAGTCCTGCATCTCCAAGGGTACTCCTGTTTTTGGTAAATTCCAAAACTCAACTTCCAAATTAATCGCAATATTAAAAATACAAATGACAAAAATAATTATCCGGGGATTAAAATCACCTAATCCATAAATAAACCAAGCACTAAATATTTATAGTGCTTTTGAGGCTATATCTTTCCTATAAAAAGCGCCTTTCCAGGTAATTTTACTAACTCCAGCATATGCGTTATTGACTGCATCCTCAATGCTGTTTCCCCGAGATGTGACGCCAAGTACACGGCCGCCAAATGTAACAGTTTTGTTGTTCTTAATAGTAGTACCTGCATGAAAAACAACTGTTTTGTTATTTTCCTGTGCATCATTTATTCCCGAAATTGGAAGCTCTTTTTCATAAGCTCCAGGATAGCCTTTTGATGCCATAACAATACAGACAGCTGCTCCCGGGTACCATTCGATCTTTGTATCTTTTAGCTCTCTGTTTATTGTTTTCTTTATGAGGTCTACTAATTCGCTTTTTAAAAGAGACATAACAGCCTGCACTTCAGGATCTCCAAATCTAACATTAAACTCAAGTACTTTTGGCCCGTTCTTTGTGACCATGATCCCTGCATAAATAATACCGCGATAATATAGCTTGTCTTTTTGTATTCCAACAAGGAATCGCTGCAAAACCTTTTTATCAATTTCTTTCATCAAACTTTTATTAACTAAAGGTGCTGGACAGTACGCGCCCATTCCTCCGGTATTAGGTCCGATATCTCCTTCACCAACCCTTTTGTGATCCTGTGACGGGACTAATGGTATTATTGAATTACCATCTGTGAGAGCTAAAATTGAGGTTTCTTCCCCTTCTAAAAATTCCTCTATCAGGATTTTTTCACCAGCTTTTCCAAATGTACCATCAAAGCATGTATTAACAGCAGCTATTGCTTCATTAGAGTTTTCCGCGATAAGCACACCTTTTCCGGCAGCTAAACCATCAGCTTTTATCACTATCCGTGAAGCTTTCTTCATCTGTTTTTTTACATATGCCAACGCATTATTTCTGCAATAAAATTCAGCAGATTCTGCTGTCGGTATGCCATGTCTTGTCATAAAGTCTTTAGAATAACATTTGCTTCCCTCTAAACGGGCTGATGATTTATCCGGACCAAATACAGGAAGGCCTTTATCTCTAAAAGCATCAACAATTCCAGCACATAATGGAGCTTCCGGGCCAATAACTGTCAGGGCAATGCTATTTTTTTCTGCAAACTCCAACAGCTTTTCTATTTCGAGAACACCAATAGAGATATTTGTGGCTACATTTGCTGTTCCTGCGTTACCGGGAGCACAATATATATTTTTAACTGTTGGGTTTTGAGCTATTTTCCAGCAAAGAGCATGCTCTCTTCCTCCATTACCGACTACAAGAATATTCATATCAAATTTACCGTAAAATAATTTTAATTTAGTTTATTGTGATAACAATAATTTAGTAATAACTTAAACAATAATAATATATCAGAAAAAACTTAGTTTTCGAGATGCTTAAACATGATTATCACATTTCCTTTGTAAATCAAAAGATGTGATTTAAAACTTACAAATCCTTATTTAGTATCAATAAAATGTACTTTCAAGTACAAGCAGGCTTCTTCGAGTGAAGGCAGTATTTTTGTACAGTATTTGACCATCCACGGGCTGCAGTTTACAAACGAATACGGAGAAAATGCTATTACAAATTTACCAAGGTTCTGGCTGGCATGAAATACTTCCATGCTGGTTCCGATGCTTGGCTTGTCATAATTCACTAAAATGATATCTGAATTTTTAATATCAAGAAGGTCAAAATCTACTATTTCGTTAGCTGAATCGACTTCTCTATCCCGAAAATTCCTTCTCATAGGATCTAAAAGAGCAAAATGATCTTTCAATAAAATCAAAGCTATCTTTCGCCACTCTCTTGCAGTTCCTTCATGTTCGTCCATTATTGGACCGCTTAGATATACTTTCCTCATGATGCTCCTTATTTATAATTATCGGAATCATTATCACCTTTTGAAATTTATTTAACTATATTATCACAAAAAACAGTAAAACAATAGAGGTAAGTAGAATTTATTTTTAAAATCAGCGACAAAAAAAGGACGCAAATGCGCCCTTTTTATTATTTAGTATTTGAGGAAAAGTGGAATTACATCATTCCGCCCATTCCACCCATACCGCCCATGCCGCCGCCCATGCCGCCCATGCCAGGAGCGCCACCAGGCATTGGTGCATCTTTTTCAGGAAGGTCAGCAATCAGACATTCAGTTGTCAGCAGAAGGCCGGCAATTGAAGCAGAATTCTGAAGAGCATAACGTGTAACTTTAGTTGGATCAAGAATCCCGGCTTTTATCATGTCAGTATATTCGCCTTTTGCGACATCAAAGCCTACGTTACCTTTTTTAGTGTTAATTTCTTTTACAACGACAGAACCTTCGTAACCGCCATTAGTTGCAAGCTGACGAACAGGTTCTTCAACAGCACGCTTGATAATATCAAGGCCGATAACTTCGTCACCTTCGAGTTTAAGCGAGCTTAAAACATTAGCAGCGCGCAATAAAGCAACACCGCCACCAGCTACAATACCTTCTTCTACAGCTGCTCTTGTAGCGTGAAGAGCGTCTTCCACACGGGCTTTCTTTTCTTTCATTTCTGTTTCAGTAGCAGCGCCAACATTAATTACAGCAA